>CAZVPQ010000075.1:0-8515 GCA_964628675.1 uncultured Hyphomicrobiales bacterium
AAAGAAGATCCAACAGTGAAAATACAAATCAACGAAGAAACAGGAGAACACTTAATCTCAGGAATGGGCGAATTACACTTAGAAATACTTGAACATGTCATAAAAAAAGACAAAGGAGTAGACATAGAAACATCACAACCAATAGGTTTTTGAATCATACATCAAACACATTAAAAGGTGCAAAAAAAGCTGCAGCTAAACAAGATGAAGAATATAGAGTTTGGTATGTGGGTATAACAAGAAGTATGAAAAATTGATACTTAATTAAATCACAAAAAAAAATTCATATGCCTACAGGCTACAATCACAAACTGAAACAACCCTTGCTTTGTGTTTGATGAAGAATTAGAGAAATTAAATTTGAATAAATCCATATTAAATCAAAATTTTTCAGATATTTCAGGTGGAGAAAAACAAAGATTAGGAATTATGATTTGCAAATTGATTAATCGTCCTATTATGATTTTAGATGAGCCTACTTCTGCCTTAGACAAGGAAAATATAAGTACGATAGCTCAATATTTATGCTATGATAATGACAAAACAATACTGTCTGCTTCTCACGATGATGAGTGGGTTCAAAAATGTAACAAAATTATTGAAATATAACTAAAATGAATTCAATTAATATAACTTGGATAAATTTAACGATTGCATCATTAGTCTTGCTAATACCTATAGGAATTTTTTACTATTATAAAACAGGATTAGTTAAACCTTTATTATGGTCTTTTTTTAGAATGACCTTACAATTAATAATTGTAGGATTATATTTGAAATATATTTTTGAATTAAATTCAGTTTGGATTAATTTAGCATGGGTTGTTTTAATGTCATTTGCCGCAGCTTTTACTATTGTTAAACGTAGTTCGTTAATATTAAAGAAGTTTTTTATTCCATTAATCCTCGGTATAATAGCAAATTTAATAATAAATATAGGATTAATTGCTTATATAGTTATTGGTGCCAATGATTTTTTTAATGCGAGATATATTATTCCAATAACAGGAATGTTTATCGGGAATTCATTAAATGTTAGTATAATTAGTTTAAGATCATTATTCCAATCTTTAGTCAAAGATGAAGAAAGATATAAATACAATTTAATATCAGGTGCAAATAAAAATGAAGCATTGTTCCCTTTTATTTCCGATGCCTTGAAAGATGCTTTTAGCCCGTCTATTGCCTCGACTGCCACAATTGGATTGATTTGGTTGCCGGGAATGATGACTGGTCAAATACTCGGAGGCAGCGATCCGATGACTTCAATTAAATACCAAATTATGATTATGGTTGGTATATTTTCAGGAAATATTATTACAGTAGTTGTTAGTATATTACTTTCAAAGAGATTCGTCTTTAATAAATACGATTTGTTCGATAAAGGGTTGTATTCCAACAATGAAAATTAAATTTATAGTTTAAAAAAAGCCATATTAAAAAATAATATGGCTTTTTTTAAATCAACGATAAGAAATTATTTAATTTCCCAAGAATCTTTACCTCTTAATAGAGCATCTAAATCATTAGCATCGGGCATTTTAGCTTGCTCATCAATTTCTTGCTGTACTTTTCTATCATAAGAAACACCTTCTATTGCCCTAAAGACTCCATAAGGTCGTGGCAAATTTGGAAGTTCCGACATATGCGATAAAATAAATGCAAGTGTAGGATCTGATTCATCGTGTACTATTAAATCATCAACTGAATGAACTCCGTCATTCAAATCAACAGCAGTAGGTGTAAATCCTTTTAATGCTATTCCTTTGTCTTCATTTTCGCCGAAAATCAAGGGTTCGCCATTCTTCAATTCAACAGAATGATCTTTTCTTGATTCTTTCTTTGTAAATAAATCATAAGCCGCATTATTGTATATAACACAATTTGAATAAACTTCAACAAAAGAAAATCCTTTGTGTTCATAAGCTTTTTTAAAGACTTTTTGCATTGTTTGCGGGTCTCTATCATAAACTCTTGCAACAAATGTTGCTCCGGCACCCAGTGCTACTGATACAGGATTAAAAGGAGTATCCAAAACACCTAAAGGTGAAGATTTTGTTATTTGTCCTACTTTGGAAGTTGGAGCATACTGCCCTTTAGTCAAACTGTAAATTCCATTATTGAAAAGTATAACCTGTAAATCAACATCTCTCCTTGCCGCGTGTATGAAATGATTGCCACCTATACTCAAACCGTCACCATCGCCAGTAGCAACCCAAACAGAAAGGTCGGGTCTTGCAAGTTTAACACCGGTAGCAATCGGAATTGCTCTTCCGTGCAAAGTATGCATACCGAAAGTATCTACATAATAAGGGAAACGGCTGGAACATCCAATACCTGAAATTACTGCAAATTTCTCTTTGGGAATACCCAAATTGGCAAATGTTTTTTGTAATTGTGCTAATATGGAATAATCTCCACAGCCGGCACACCATCTTACATCTAAAGGTGATTTAAAATCTTTTGCAACTGTTTTTAAATCTCCAACGTGAGCTTTATTAGCTAATTGTTCTGTTATAGTCATAATTATTTTCCCTCCTTAAGCAATTCATAAACCTTGTTTCTAACCTCATAAGCTTTTAGAGGAACTCCTTGAATTTTATTTAAACCAATCATAGGTCTGAAATATTTAGCTTGAAGCATAAATTTCAAATGACCTGAATTCAATTCAGGAATTAAAATACGTTCAAATTTATCCAAAATATCCCCTATGTTTCTCGGCAAAGGATTAAGATATGTCAAATGGCAATAAGACAATTTATGACCTTCATTTCTTAATTGGTCAAAAGCATCTTTAATAGCTCCATAAGTACTACCCCAACCAATGATTAATAAATCACCTTCTTGTTCGCCTTCTACTTCAGCCAAAGGTATATCATTTGCAATACCTTCAATTTTCTTAGCTCTTAACTCAACCATTTTTTCATGATTTGCAGGATCTTGACTTACCAATCCCGTTATATCTTCTTTTTCCAATCCACCGATTCTATGTTCTAATCCTTGAGTACCGGGGATTGCCCACGGACGAGCCAATGTTTCAGGATCTCTCATATAAGGTTGGAATCCTTCGGGATCAGTTCTAAATTTTACTTCGATATTTGGCAATTCCTCTAAATTAGGAACTTTAAAAGGACTTGTTCCTTGAGCAATATAACCATCGGAAAACATAATTACAGGAGTCATATATTTAATTGCAATTCTTGCCGCTTCTATTGTTTGATAGAAACAATCAGCAGAATTTTTAGCTGCAACAATTGGCAAAGGAGCCTCTCCATGTCTTCCGAACATAGCCATAAGCAAATCCGCTTGTTCCGGTTTTGTTGGCAAACCGGTACTCGGACCGCCTCTTTGAACATCTATAATAACCAAAGGTAATTCTAAAATCATAGCCAATCCAACGGCTTCAACTTTCAAAGATAAACCGGGACCACTTGTAGTAGTTGCGGCTAAATAGCCTGCAAAAGAAGCACCGATAGCACTTGTAACACCAGCTATTTCATCTTCGGCTTGCAAATGCTTAACGCCATATTTCTGATAGCCTGAAAGTAAATGCAAAATCTCGGTTGCCGGTGTTATAGGGTATGAGCCTAAAAACAAAGGAATGTTGGCTTTATGAGATGCAATTGTCAAACCAATAGCAACTGCTTCATTACCGGTTATATTTCTGTAAATACCAGGCTCCAAATCAGCATCTTTAATTTTGTATTGCGCTGGAAAAAGGTCTGATCCTTTTGCAAAATCATATCCGCCATCTAAAACTTTTAGATTTGCTTCCATAATGGCTGTTTTTTTTGCAAATTTAATTTTCAACCATTTTCTTGTAGGTTCCAAATCTCTCATAAAAATCCAGTAAACGATACCTAAAGCAAAAACATTTTTTGTCCGTTCTATATCTTTAGATGACAGATCAGAATCTTTTAAAATTTCTTTAACTTTCTCAACAAAATCAACAGCAATGACCTTATAATCGGATAATGAGTTATCTTCAAGAGGGCTAACATCATAATTTGCTAATTTTAAATTCTTTTTGCCAAATCCGGCAGTATTTGTAATAATCATACCGCCTTTTTTCAATTTAGATAAATTAACTTTTAATGATGCCGCATTCATTGCGACTAATGCATCAAGTTCATCTCCGAATGTGTGGATGTGTTTTGATGCGATTTGAATTTGGTAGGCACTGACTCCATAAAGTGTCCCCTCGGGAGCCCTGATTTCCGACGGGTAATCGGGAAATGTATTAACATCATTTCCAACTACTCCCGATGTAATTGAGAATTGTGTTCCTGACAGTTGCATACCATCTCCGGAATCACCTGCGAATCTGATCGTTGCTTGATCTAATTGCTCTAATTGTTTCTCCATATTCTATTTCTATTCAGTTTATAAAAAAAACTAATTAAATATATTTTCAATATTTTTAAAAACAAACTTAATAAAAGATGATATATGTTATCATATTTTTATTAAAAATAATTAAAAAGTATTGTTAATCATTAATTTTATATATAACAATCTTTCAACATTTATTTGATTTTGTAATATTGACTATTATTCATCTTCATACTAAATAATATCATTTTATTCATTAGAATAAAAAAAAGGCGTTTTAATAACGCCTTTTTTCAAAATTCAATCTATTTCTCTTCCTTTATATCATCAGCAAAATTTGTCCTTTCAGATAAATATTTATAGCGAGCATATTTTCTATCTACATTTATCTGGGCTTGTTTATAATTTGCTTCAGCTAATTCAGGATGAGTTTTAAACAACATTTTAAATCTTGTTTCCAAATTCATATATTCTGAAACTTTAATTTTTGGAGGTTTTGAATCCAAAGATAATGGATTTTTATTATCTTCCAAATTTGTCGGATTATAACGATAAAGCAACCATTGACCCGAGTCAACAGCGGCTTTTTGATTCTTCAAAGGTGTTGACATATCAATACCGTGTGCTATACAATGACTATACGCAACGATTATTGATGGTCCGTCATAAGCTTCGGCTTCTAAAAATGCTTTCAATGTTTGATTATCATTAGCCCCAAATGCAACGGAAGCAACATAAACATTACCATAAGACATAGCCATCATACCCAAATCTTTTTTCTCTGATGTTTTACCTTTAGCGGCAAATTTAGCAATGGCACTCAATGGAGTTGATTTCGATGCTTGACCACCGGTATTAGAATAAACTTCGGTATCTAATACAAGTAAGTTTACATTTCTACCACTTGCTATCACGTGGTCTAAACCGCCATAGCCAATATCATAAGCCCAGCCATCACCTCCGATTATCCAAACACTTTTCTTAACAAGATAATCTGCTACCATCATTAATCTTTTTGATTCGGGAGTATCAATCTTGGATATAATAGCTTTTAACTCATCAACTTTTTGTCTTTGCTGTGCTATTTCTTCTTCTGTTTTCTGTGGATTTGAAATCAAAGCATTAAGTAAATCTTCTCCGATTTCTTTTGCATAATAATGTATTAATTGGATAGCTATTTCTTGCTGTTTATCAACTGCAACACGCATACCGAGACCAAATTCGGCATTATCTTCAAACAAGGAATTTGACCACGCCGGACCTCTGCCTTCTGCATTTTTTGCATAAGGAGTAGTCGGTAAATTACCGCCATAAATCGATGAACAACCTGTTGCATTTGCAATGATGGATCTATCACCGAATAACTGTGTTACTAATTTAATATATGGTGTTTCCCCACAACCGGCACAAGCACCAGAAAATTCAAACAAAGGACGTTGCATTTGCTGTTGAGGAATTTTACTGGTCTTGATTTTTGAACGGTCAACTTCAGGAATAGACAAGAAATAATCCCAATTTTTAGCTTCTTCTTCACGCAAAGGCATTTGTGGTTCCATATTAAGTGCTTTTTTACCGGGTTCGGTTTTACTTTTAACAGGACAAACTTCAACACAAACTCCACAACCCGTACAATCTTCAGGAGCTACTTGAATAGTATATTTCGACCCTTTAAAATCTCTATCTCTTGCATCTACGGCTTTGAATGTACTAGGTGCATCTTTTAGATATTTTTCATCATAAGCTTTTATCCTAATAACTGCATGTGGACATACCATAGCACATTTACCACATTGGATACATATTTCTTCGTCCCAAACGGGAATATCCAAAGCAATATTACGTTTCTCATACTGCGTTGTTCCACTGGGCCAAGTACCATCGGACGGAAAAGCGCTAACCGGCAAATCGTCTCCACGAAATGCAATCATTTCGCCTGTAACATTTTTTACAAAGTCAGGTGAATTTTCAGGAACAGGTGGATGAAAATCGAATTCAGATGAAACCGAACTCGGGATTTCTACCTCAAATAAATTAGCTAAAGTGTTATCCACAGCTTGAATGTTCATTTTAACGATGTTGTCGCCTTTTTTACTATATGTTTTTACGATTGATTTCTTGATTTGATCAATAGCTTCTTCTTTAGGTAGAACACCTGAAATTACAAAGAAGCAAGTCTGCATAATAGTATTAATTCTTCTTCCCATTCCGCTTTCTTCAGCAACTTTTTGAGCATCAATAACAAAGAGTTTGGCTTTTTTGTCAATCAATTGTTTTTGCATTGTCTTTGGTAGTTTGTTCCAGAGTTCATCTTTACTGAAAGGAGCATTAACCAGGAATGTGCCACCATCGGCTAAATGTTTTAGCATATCTATTTTTTCAAGGAATACCGTTTGATGGGCGGCAATAAAGTTAGCTTTATCAATTAAATAAATTGAACGTATTTTCTCAGGTCCAAAGCGCAAATGCGAAACAGTAACAGCACCTGCTTTTTTAGAATCATATACAAAATAACCTTGAGCAAAAAAGTCCGTATTTTCACCAATAATCTTAATTGAATTTTTATTGGCTCCAACTGTACCGTCTGAACCAAGCCCATAGAACAATGCTCTGACTACTTTGTCAGATTCAATATCAAAGCTCTTGTCAACATCTAAACTTGTAAATGTAACATCATCTATGATACCAACTGTGAAATGATTTTTTGGTTTTTCTTGTGATAAATTATCAAATACGGCTTTTACCATTCCGGGATTAAATTCTTTTGAAGATAAACCATAACGACCACCAACTACTTTTGGCATTTGTTTAAGATTGCCAAAACCTTCATTAATACCTTCTTGCAATGCATTAACACAATCCAAATATAATGGTTCACCAGTTGCACCGGGTTCTTTTGTTCTGTCTAATACGGCTATTGCTTTAGTTGTAGCAGGCAATGCTTCCATAAATCGTTTGACATCAAAAGGACGATATAATCTTACTTTTAAAACTCCAACTTTTTCACCCTTCGAAGTGAAATAATCAACAACTTCGTGAGAAGTTTCAGCACTTGAACCCATTAGCACAATAACTTTTTCAGCTTTGGGATGGCCTTCATATTGGAATATTTTATATTGTCTGCCTGTAAGTTTAGCAAATTTGTCCATAACTTTTTGAACAATACCGGGTGCGGCAATATAGAATTTATTTACTGTTTCACGATTTTGGAAATAAACATCAGGGTTTTGTGATGACCCACGGATAAAAGGATTGTCGGGATTTAATGCTCTTGCTCTATGAGCTTGAACTAAATCATCATTTATCATTTCTCTCATAATATCTTCGGATAAAAGTTCAATTTTGGAAACTTCGTGTGAAGTTCTAAAACCATCAAAGAAATGAATAAAAGGTATTCTGGATTCAAGAGTTGATGCTTGAGCAATTAAACTGAAATCCATTACTTCTTGAACAGAACTTGCTGATAATATGGCAAATCCCGTAGCACGAGCCGCCATAACATCTGTATGTTCACCAAAAATAGATAATGCATGAGATGCTATATTACGTGCCGCTATATTAAATACCGTAGGTGTTAACTCTGCCGCAATTTTATACATATTAGGTATTTTTAATAATAAACCTTGAGACGCGGTAAACGTTGTAGTTAAAGCACCTGCTTGCAATGATCCGTGAACAGCACCCGCGGCACCACCTTCACTTTGCATTTCAACAACAGTAGGGACTGTTCCCCAAATATTTTTAATATTTTTCGAAGCCCATTCATCAGCCCATTCACCCATATTAGATGCAGGGGTAATCGGATAGATGCCACAAACCTCATTGACTCGATAAGCCACATAAGCCGCCGCTTCATTTCCGTCGATTGTCGTATAATTTTTTTTACTCATTCTTCTTTCTCCTATTATCTTAAGTAATTAAAAAATAATTGACTAATATTTATAATTCATATTGTTAAAAGTTTATAAATAAATTTAAACTCACAATTATGAAATACAAATTTAACAAAGATTTCTATGAATTCATTTTATTAATAAATATATTTCCATTTTTTGTAATCATTTTTTATTATAGTTTTTTTTGTATCTTTTTCCAAACATTTTTGATGCAGGAAATAAAATGGAATTAAATGTTTAATTTGTTTATTTTTTAAAAATTTATTATAATTTTATATGAGGAACAAAAT
>CAZVPQ010000076.1:0-8499 GCA_964628675.1 uncultured Hyphomicrobiales bacterium
GATTAATTTATACTTTTGAATTTGGAATTAGAACATAAAAGAGGAAAGTCAAAAGACTTGTGGACATATTTTTTAGAAAAATAAATTTAATTATTTTATTGTTAATTTTTAGCATATCAAATGCTAAAAGTAATATTGCTCTATTTGATAGTTTGGTATCTCATACTAATTACTATGGTGGCTATACCGAATTGAATTTTAATATTCATAGCGTAGATTTCAAATCGTTACCGGGTTATCCTCTTTGCTGCCCTCATTTCAAAAATGGTTTTGGTGTTGGAGCTTCTCTCGGTGTGTTTGGGGAATTTGATTTATATGAAGATTACAATTTGCAAGTCAGAATGGGCTATTCCAATGTAAGCGGTTTACTTAAAACAGTTGAACCTCAAACTTTCGGTATTGACGGCAAGCCAATGTATGGTAAATTCCAATATGCTATTGATGCCGGTTTGTCTTATTTCGGATTAAGCACACTTGCTAAAAAAGAGATATATGACAATACAAATTTATTAGCCGGATTTAATATAGGATTAATTTCAGGAAACTCTTTTGAGCAGAAAGAAGAAATTATTGAATCCAAAGATGCTATTTTCAAAGAGACAAATTCTAAAATTAGAAATCATTATACTGGCAATATCCCGAATACATCTTCTATAATATTTTCTATCGAAGCGGGAATTAATTACGTGTTTCCGATGAACAAAGAAAAAACTTTTTTTATTGCACCTGAAATATTTTTAAGCTATGGTTTGAATTCTTATAATGCTAATTTACCTTGGCATATATTTTCACCTAAAATCGGCTTATCAATTTTCTATAAACCTTCTCATAAAAAAACTTTGGAAACTATTTACGAAGAAAAGAGATTAATAGATACAATCAAAAAAGAATCGCCTTTTATAACTAAAAAGATTTTCAAAAAAGGTCTTGATTTTGTTATTGTCGATAGCGTTTTTGACGCTAATACAATGGTCAAAAAAATAAAAAAAACATCAAAAAGAATTGATACTCTGCTGCTGCCGAGAGATTATAAATTATTCGGCAAAATAAGAGCTGTTGGAATTGAAGATAGTGTCGAAAAACCTATTGCAACTATGCAAATCAAAGAAATTTCTTTTTTCAGTATGCAACCCCTATTGAATTATATTTTCTTTGGGAAGAATTCAGCAAGAATTCCGGATAGGTATATACTTTTGCCAAAAGACAAAGTAAAAGATTTTAGTTTCAAAAAAATTTACAATCTGAAAACTTTACCGACTTATTACAATCTGCTGAATATCATTGGAAAAAGAATGCAGATGTATAAAAAAGCCAAACTGAATGTCGTAGGTTGCAATTCAAATACGGGCAAAGAAACGAATAATTTGGAATTATCGAGAGCCAGAGCCAAAGCAGTAATAAATTATTTGACTGATAATTGGGATATTGACAGTAACAGAATTTCTTTGAATGTTAGAAATTTACCGGAAATGCCTTCTAATATAAATTCCAGTGATGGCGTTCAAGAAAACCGCAGAGTTGAAATTTATTCGGATAATTATGAGATTACCGCACCTGTTTTCGTTAATGATACAATGCGAGAAAGTACACCGGCTGATATTAGATTTTATCCCGAAGTTATTTCCGAAGCAAAATTAAAAAATTGGGAAGTTCAAGCAAAACAACGTAATATTGTTTTTAAAAAATTTGAAGGAAAAGATTCAATACCCAAATATCTTGATTGGCACTTAAATATTGAACAATCAACTGTTCCGCGATTTAATGAACCTCTTGAATACTCTTTGCAACTTAAAAATATTTATAATAAAACTTTTACAACAAAAACTCAAACATTGCCTTTGAATTTAACTAAAATAAAAGACTCTAAAAATAGGGTTGGCGATAAAAAAATCGAACATTTTAGTTTGATTTTATACAATTATGAAGAGACTTCTTTAACTAAACAAAATAAGAGAATAAAGGATTATATAAAAAAGAGAATAAAAAAGAATTCAAAAGTTACTATTATCGGATATACCGATAGGTTCGGTTTTGTTAATATGAATCAAGCTTTATCTGAAAGAAGAGCTAAAACATTAGCAAAAGCTTTGAATGTGCCTCTTGAAAATGCCAAAGGTGTCGGCGAGAAATATTTGCTTTATGATAATAGCTTGCCGGAAGGTAGGTTCTATTGCAGAACGGTTGAAGTAGAAGTAGAAACATCCATTGAAAAATAGATTTGCAAAAACTATGGATAATTTATTAAATTGAGAATTATTTTAAATGATAAATAAGATGAAAACAAAATACGAATATTCGGAACACAAATTTATTTTTGTAATATTACTTTTGTATATTATTTCCTCTTATGGATTATCTGCTAAGAAGTTTAATGAGATTAATTTAATTCCACAAAATTTTCCCTTGAAACTAATAGAACCTAATGGCAATGAAACCTATTCATCGGGTATGGACACTGTGGTAAAATGGGAAGGTGTAAGCCCAGACGATGTATTCCAATTGGAATATAGCAGTGATAAAGGAAACACTTGGAATTTAATTACGAAGCAAGCAACAGGATTATCATACAAGTGGAAAGTTCCCGATATTAGTAGTGATAATTGCTTGATGAAAATTAGCAGTGTTGAAAAAAACAAAAATCCTCTTGATTCAACTGTTGTTTTCGGTTATGGTCAATTAGCGGCTTCGGATATAAGCCCTGATGGGAAATACATCGCCACAAGGAGTAGCAACGGTTTGCTTTTGATTTGGGATATTGCAACAAAAAAAATCACAAGAAGAATTTATTCCGAAAGTGTTTATCCCGAATTATTGAGTTGGAGCAGTAAAGACAGAATTGCAATTCCTAGCGGTTTGAATGATATTAAAATAATTGATTTAAAATTAGATAGTATTTACATTATTAATACTATGTTAGACGGCAAATTGACTACAATTGCTTGGAATCCTGATGGCGAGCAAATTGCTTGTGGTGATATAACAGGCAAAATTACTATAGTAAATGCATATCTTCAAAATGTTAGCAAAATTTTAGATTCTTATTCTTATACTGTACGGTCTATTTCATGGTCACCACTTGGTATTGATATGCTTAGTGGCCATGGTGACGGTGCTATATTACGATGGGAATTGAACCATAAAATCCCAACGTTTACCGTACTTGGTTATCATAACGGATTAGCTTCGGCTGTGGCTTGGTCGCCCAAAGGCGATTTGATTGCAAGTGGTGGTGTTGACCAAAGAATTATTATTCAAGATTTGCAGGGGAATGTGATTAAATCACTTTCAGCTCATAAAGGAAGAATCAATGTTCTTGATTGGAACCAAACAGGTACTCAACTTTTGAGTGGTAGCGATGATAATATGGTAAAAAGGTGGTCTAACACAGGTGTTGAATTAGCCGAATATCATTATTATCACGGGAACATTTTGTCAGTAAAATGGAATACGAATAATTATGAATTCCTTACGGCATCAACAGATAATAACCTTTTAATGATTAGTTCTGTCAATAACACAATTACCCGAAGTTTTGAAGGATTTTCAAGCGGCATTCATTCAATATCTTGGAACCCTGTCAATACTAATTTGGTCGCAACAGCAAGCAATGATTACAAATTTTATGTTTGGGATATAAGAACTAAACAGGTAGTAAGTACTTTCTCTGAAAACGATTCTTCCATTAGTTCAATTGCTTTTAATCCGCAAGGGACAGTAATTGCTTCAGGTCTCAATAATGGGAATATCTTTTTGTTTAATTCAATTTCAGGACAAATCATAAGACATATAGACAGTACAAAAAAACATAATAAAAGAGTCAATGCTCTTGCTTGGAGTACTTCCGGAAATATTATCCTCTCTTGTAGTAATGATCATACAATTAAAACTTGGGATAAAAACACAGGCAATATGATTGATGATATTAATCCACAATCCGGGGCTGTTCTCACTTTGGATATTAAACCACAGGACAATTATTTTGCTTGTGGTTTCGCAGATAATTCAGTTAAAATTTACAATTTAACCGATATGCAAATTGTAAGACCCTTGAATATGCACAAAGATTCCTTAATATCGGTCAAATGGAATTCGTCGGGAGATACTTTGGCTTCAATGAGTACCGATGGAGAAATTACACTTTGGAATACATCTGATATTAATAAAATTAAATTTATCAAAACATTTTCTACAAAAGCAAATCCGTCGATATTATCTTGGAATAGGCAGACTAATATTTTGGCTTCTGCCGGTTATAGAGAAGGAATATATGTTTGGGATAATGACTATGGTCTGATTATGACTAATTATCCCGTTTCGGTTGATAGCTATATTTCTCCGGTCCAATCCGTACAATGGAATGATTTAGGCAATCTTTTAATAGCTGGCGGTAACGATGGCTTGCTTTCATTATTGTATTTCAACAGTATGCCCTCATTGATTCAAACGGGTATTTCCGATAATGTTTGGAGAATTATTGCTCCGAATATAATAAGCAAAGATATTAATATGGGTACTGTTGAGGTTGGCTCGGACACAACAATTGAAAGCTATGGATTTCTGGTGAATATGAGTAAAATTCCCGTTAGAATTGACAGTATTATATTTACAGGAAACGATATAGATAATTTCGATTTTATTGTTCCGCAGACACCATTTGTACTTAAACCTTATGGCATTGAATCGGCAACATTTACTTTTCATCCTTTGAGTAAAGGTCTTAAAAGTTGTGATATTGCGATTTTTACACAGAATGACACTTTACATCAAAAAATAAGCGGAATTGGCACTGAAAAAGCCACTCTTACCTTTACTGTAGATTTTGGCAATGTTCAAATCGGCAGTCAAAGGGATTCAAATGTCGTTATTTTGAAAAATGTTAGTAAAAAAACATTAACTTTATATAAAATTGAGAAAGTCGGTCAAGATACATCAGCTTTTAAAATCATTTCAAAACCTTCTTTGCCAATTGACATTTTGCCAAATCAAAGTATAAATTTAGACTTGAGTTTTATACCAAACAGAGCAGGCGAACAAACCTGTAATATACAATTTTATATCAACGACATTCAACAAACATTTATCGCTAAACTGATAGGTAGGGGAATTACTCTTAAAGCATTAATTCAAGCGGAAGAAAATGACAGTTTAAGACTTCGTTGCAATTATTACGGATTAGATACAATTAAAATTAGAAATTCAGGGCAGGAGCAATTAAAAATATCTTCTGTAAATTGGATAAGCAATATTAATTCGGCTTTTTCAATTGTGCAATCATTGGTTAATATTCCCATTAGTTCTGATGATATAAAAAATATTATTTTAGCTTTTAATCCTCCAAAAACAGGATTATATAATGCGACATTGCAAATAAAAAGTAATTCTTATAAAGATTCAGTTTTGACAATTGATTTAGTGGGTATCAAAGACAGTATGAATTTGCTCATAGATAAGCGTGATTTTACTTTTAATAATATTTGCTCGGGAGATACGATTAATGGAAGTATAAATTTAGAAAATTCAGGCGAGATTGACTATTCTCTCAATATTTCAAGTTCGGATAATATAAGTTTTAACAAAAGCAACATATCCCTTGATGCAAAGCAATCGGAGAAATTGTATTTTTCTCTGGTCAATAACAGTTCTTTGCCGGAAGAAACATTTCAAATATTTATTGAGAATGAATTATGCCATAATATTGATACGATAAATATTATTGTAAACACTATTCAAATTGATTTGTCAGTACCCGAAACTATTATTACAGCAAAAATTGGTTCTTATGTTGATTCTACTTTTTCAATTTCTAATTTATCCAACAGTGATATTCAAATTGATTCAATTATTATTGAGAAAAATCAATTCGAGCTTTTAAATTTCATCTCGGGATTATCAATAAAATCTAATGAACAAAAGAAATTACAAATTAGATTTTCGCCAGTTGACACTACTACTGTAATATCGGATATTCTTATTTACGGACAACCTTGTGGCTTTGAGAAGTCATTTACTATAACCGGCAGACCCAAATTCCCACAAACAATAATATCAATCGATAGTATTCAAGCCAAGTCCGGTGATATTGTCCGGATACCGCTTAGAATGAATTTGCCTGAAAATATTACTATAACAGATTCTATTGAATTTAAGACTTTGCTTAGTTTCAATAAAAATTTATTGTATCCTCTCTTTGACAACAAAGGTATTATCATAGCTAATAAGAGATATATTTGGCTTGATATTAAAACGGATTTAAAAGAGAGCGGTATTGTTCAAAAACTCAAATTCAGGGCAATGCTCGGAGATGAGGAAAGTACGATTTTGAAATTAGACAGCACATCAACAATAAAGGGATTTTTGGAATTCGGTGAACAATCGGGGCTATTCACACTTTCGGATATATGCCGACAAGGAGGAGACCGTTTTATTATTAAATCCGGCGAACTTACTTTATTACAAAATTTACCAAATCCCGCAAAAGATATAACTACGATAAATTATTATTTGAATGAAGAGGGCAATTACGATTTATCTCTTTACAATTCACTCGGAAATAAAGTACTAACTATTGCAAAAGGATATGGACTAATTGGCGAATACAAAGCGATTTTAGATGTGTCGAATTTTTCCAATGGAACTTTTTTCTATGTTTTACGTAGTCAAAGTAGTGCTGTTAGCAAATTATTAACAGTTATAAAATAAATTGGCATTGTAAATAAACCCTGTCTCCTAAATCCTATCACCAAAAGGTTATTTTTAGGAAAATACAAAAACAAGATAATGAGACTAATTTCAAAAATTTAATTATACCAAATTAACTATAACTGCTATGGTTATTACTAATAAAACAATTTTCTTGATATGAAACAGCACTTATTATTCTATTTAATTGACTTGACTTTATATCTATTGTCCTATTGACTTGAAGCAATTTCTCTTTTAATGCTCTTTTTCTCTTTGTTATCCATAGTTTGTTTTTCAATTTGTCAATATATATAAAAGGTTCTTCAAATCTGAGTTCTTCGACTTTTTTCTTGCCAATTTCAATGCCTGTTTTCAGAGCAGTCAATTGCTTTTTGAGATAAATTGCTTGCTCTCTTAAATTGGTCATATTCTTTGGTTCATCATTGCCCAATGTCAAATTAAACAACTGTAACCTTTTAATATCGCCACTGTGATAAGCATCTTGTACATTATACCAATATTTCGTAAACTCTTCAGATGTACCAACGATATCAGGGTGGATTTTTTTTACAATATTGCGGTACAAATGGGGTATTTCATTATCTTTTTGGAACTCTTCGTAACTTGTTAAATGAACTGAATTATTTTCAGAGTTATAATGATAATCATTAACATAGTTATTATTTGCCTCCTGATTATTCCCAAAACCATAAGTCCTATTATTCGAATAAGAATTTGAGGATTTATTATTAAATGAAAAATTGAAATTAGTATAATAATTCTTTTTCTGAGTGGGCTTAGTATAAAATTTATTAAATTCTTTTTTAATAATTGTATCTACAATTTTCAGAGTAAAATCATTAATTCGTTCGCCATTTTTTTGTTTTCTTTCCAGAATTTCCATACGTCTTTCCAATTCCTTTGCTTCTCTTCTCCGCTTGCGAAGTTCAATTTCAATCGGACCGAAATGTCGTTCATAATCAAACATAATTTGAGCTTTTAAGATAGTATTATAATAATACCATCTATCCAAGATAAGTAGTAGATTCTTTTTGTTTTTCTCAATCCTTTGAGTTAACTCTTGGACAATTGAATTTTCATCAATTTTCCGAACATCCTGTTTAGTCATATTTATATTTCAATTTAATTTACAAATTATTGATACAATTCTTCAATAGCATCATAAGCAAATCTCAGATGAGGAATTACGATTGAACCACCGATAACAAGAGATATATTCATAGCCTCGTTCAATTCGTCTATGCTAACACCAAGAGAATGACATTTCTCCAAATGATATAAAACGCAATCATTACAACGCAACATCAAAGAGCCTGTCAGTCCCATTAATTCTTTATATTTGCTTGGTATTTTGCCTGATTTATAGGCATTGGTATCCAAATTAAAAAACCTTTTATAAGGAAGAAATTCTTGACCAAGAATATTCTGATTTCCTCTATCTCTTCTTTTATTATATTCGCTATAAATTCCCATCAACCGATAATATCCATTAATACTTAATATTATTGATATAATTATCGGCTATTTTTTTGGAAAATTTAAAGACTTTTTCGTTTAATTACATTAATTTTCAATAGCCAACCTCCAGAAATCATAATTGAAATCAGTATTAATTCTTTGTCAAGAATTATAGAAAAAATTTATTTTAATTTAAAATTTTATTATACTAAACTAATTATAATGCTTATTAATAACTCACCTTACGCAAACTAAACAATAAAGCTAAGATATTTGATATGATATTTTAATTTTTGAAGTTCTCTAAAAGCTTTCTGTAAAGCAATGATATAGATTTTA
>CAZVPQ010000077.1:0-8455 GCA_964628675.1 uncultured Hyphomicrobiales bacterium
TCAGGCTTTGGTATATTATAATTTATTGATAAACCTGCTTGTAAGGAATTGGCATTCCAAGTTAAATTGCTGGCAATTTTAGAGAGCCCATAATTCATTTGTATAAAAGGTCTTAAAGATATATTCCCTAAATTTATTGCTTTATAATTCAAGCCTAAAGAAATTGCCGCATATATGGAATTAGCACTTGGTATTTTGCCCTCATAATGATACTTTATTTTTGTTCCTGTTTCCTTATAATTAATCCAATCCGGTGATTTGATTTTTTCCTCTTGATTAAATGTCCTTCTTTGAAGCAATCCTAATTGGAACCCCAATCTGACTGATAATGGAATTTGATTAGGCAAAGAAAAATTGAGCCCCGGCTCTAATAAAATTGCTTGAATAGAAGTGTTTAAAGAATTATTGGCATATGCCTTTGTAACATCGTTGCCGGTAATTAAATTGCCAAGTAATTCTTCTTTGTTATAGTTAGCTGACAAATCATTATAAGATATTATTAAATCCGGCTTCAACATAATCCCAAATAATTTATTTTCTAATTTATATTCAAATCCTGCGAATAATCCATACCCAATACCTTGAGCAAAACTATAATTTTGATTAGAAGCAGGATAGTTTGGCAATTCTTGAAAATCCGAAAGGAAAAAATTGTAATTTAATGCCCCACCGGCTTTAATTGTCCAAGCTGTATTCCTATCGAAAGAATAAGCATTGATTGCAGAAGCAATGATAATTAATAAGGCTAATATGTGATATTTTATTTTCATTTCTATTTTATTATAACTACTCTATTTGTTCTATATCCTGCCCCTAATCTAACGATTAGACTATATGTGCCTGATTTTAATTGTGAGAGGTCAATATTAAAAGTATTGTTACCTTTAACTCCGACAAATTCCTTTTGAAATTCAATTATTCCCAAATCATTGTAAACATCAATATAACATTGAGCTGAATATTTAGCATTAAATCTAATTTCTATTTTCCCGCTTGAAGGGTTAGGGTTTAATGTTAGATTAGTAATAATATCATCACGTATAACGAGTCTATCACTATATATATTAATCAAATGGAAAACTCCAAATCCTAATCCCGTTTGAACAGCTTTGCCCCAATATGGCAATTCTTTCAATAAGTTGATATGAGTTGTATCAATTTCGGATAAGCCGACAATACCATTAATTTCAACTGCTGTACCTTCGGGAGGGAAGTCGCCTTCAGCTTTAAATCCAACAATTCTTCTATCATGTTGAATCTCATTTTTAGTTAAAGTAGCTGTTCCATAAGGGCAGACAATTGAAGTAGGCAAAAACATTCTCGGATTTAATATAATTTCTCCTTCCAATGGTCTAATACCCTTATAAGGATAATTTTCCGTATTGGAATAATTAATTTTTATTGTTGTGTTTCCTTTTGGGTCGGCAAAAACATCGGGAATAATAATTGTTGAATTTCCCTTGTAAAGTCCTAAGCTAATATTTTTTTCAGCAGAGCAAGGTCCGGCGATAATTGTAGCTTTACTATCTTGTGGTGGGTCGCCGTTCCATTGATTCCATCTAATTTGCAATTTCCCTTCACCATTATTTTCGATAGGAAAAGGTAGAGCAGTTAATACAGTGAAAAAATCAGGATTATTTATAATAACTTTTTCAATAGATATATCATTATTCGATTTGTTTTTTATAGTTATTTCTCTCGTTAAAATCTCAGGAATAAACCTCAAATCATTATGGCTTAATTCATAATCAGTACCTATCCCTTCGCCGGCAACATAGGCATAAGGTTTAAATTTATATTGCTCGGAATGTAAAATCTGTATTTTATTAGTATTAAATTCTATTTTTGTAGGTTCAAAACTAATATCAGCAAAAATAGTATCTCCGGGTTGCACCATCTGATTCCAACTGTTTAAGTTTAAAAACGGCGTATAGCCGTCTTCAATTATTTCAATGTGATTGATTAATACAGGGACTGGATCTGCATTGATTGCCAATGGAAATATTTTCTCCTGTTTGCTACCGATACATAATGGCTCAAATTTCAATGTGTCTCTAATAAGGTTAATATGTCTAGGCAAACCTCTGCCGGATACGGGGACTAAATAATTTTTCCCGCAAGTATAAACAACAACAGTATCTAATAAAATTCCTGTGTCAAGTGGGAAAAAGTTAAGATGAATAGAAAGACATTCGCCCGGATTCAAAATAGTATCTTTTGGTTGTGGTTTTATTAATCTAAAATAATTGCCATTAGTCATAGAAATTGAATCAAGATCGAGGACAAATTCACTTGTAACATCAACGCAAAATGATTTATCAAAATAGTAATTTTTATTTTCGCCAAGATAAGCCGGCTCAATTTGAATATTGCTAATTGTAATTGATGGTGTTTTAATTTTAAAATAATTATTAGATTCATCAGACTCAGCATAAGTAAATCGACGTATATATAAATTGTCAGATGATAAAGATGAAGTTGCTATCATAGAACCGTGTGGTGAAAAAGCAAAATCGGTCAATTTGCCTTTATGCCCTTGAAAACCGCTAAAGCTATTATCAACCGGCAAATCCCAATAAGTAATCTGAGGATATGCTTGAGAACCAATCAATAATTTAGTAGAAGCAGGGCTAAATTCAATTCCTACTGGGTCGCTTGCTGTTCTTCTTAAACGTCTTACGACTTGATTGGAACTTAAATTGGCAACAAATACATCATTCCTGTTGTCAGAAAAAATAGTTGTTTTGGGTGCTTTGCAACCAAAGGCAATAAATTTCCCGTTGGGAGCAAAACTCATTTCAAGTATCATCGGGAAAAAAGAATAATCTAATTTCTGCTTAATATCAAAATTTGGCAGAGCTAACAATTGTATTTCTCCATTCATTAGAGCTACTGCGGCTTCATCAATATTTTGATTAAAACTAAATGCAGTAACCGGCTTGTCAAATGCTAAATCCCGAATAAAAGACCCATCTTTTGTAGAATATAGTTTAACAATATTACTTAATTGAGAAACAAAAGCCATAAATCTTCTTTGATTATCAAAATATACCCTCTTTGTATTAAATCCCTGTTCTATACCAATTCTAAGGAAAGGTATGCTATCAGAATAATAAAAAAATGCAATGGAATCTTTTCTTGGTCTATCGGAAGTTCGATAATATGTTATGGCAAAAACCGAATCTTTTAATGTGTAATCTAACCCTGTCGTAACAAAGTTAGACGAAGGAAAGTCCGGAGTATCAAGATAAAAGTTTTTAACAAATTCTTCTTTAGACGGGTTCCATTGCCTAATAATCCCAGCAGAATTTGCCGAAAGTAATTTTGAACCATTATAATTAAAAGCGATTTTATAAACAGGTAAATCGTCAATTTTCATTAAAGTTGGTTTTGAGGAATTAAAATTCTGTCTAATGCGAATTAAAGCCGCCACTGTTGAAACATTAGGTGTTTTCCAAATAAAAGTTGAATCATCACTAACGCCTATATTAATCCAACTTGCACCGGCATTAGAACTAAAATCAATATAAGTGCCCATACCGGGGATATAACCTTTCCATTTAATCTCAATTTCTTGGCATGGAATAAAAGTCTCATAACCGTTAGGATATAACAGTTTAAGATTATTCGCCGTATCTGCTATATGAAATTGATGACCGGAAAGCATAATTTCACTTTTCAATCCGCCTTCGTAATATACAGAAAATTTATCTGTATGATAGCCATTGTCTTTCGGTTCATAATATATTCTTGCATAATAAGGCATACCAACCCATACATCAACAGGGGGAGGCGTCTTATCAGCAACCCAACCGTCCCATTTAATCCTAAAATTATCAGTATGAACTTTGACGGAATCAACTCGAATAGGATTTTCAAATCCTTCCCAATCGTATTGCCCTTGTTTGCCTCTCAAAATAACAATATTATTTTGTGAACTCCCGGGATCTCCCAAAGGGAATTTCATTTGCGTTAAAGGTTCGTTTTTATAATTCTCAATATTGAGATATGATAAATCCATTCTTGAAAACCAACCGATTGTCTTTCCAATTTTATTTTGATATGTAATAAAAATAGAATCGACCATTATTACTTGGTTGTTAATTGTCGAATTTGCCCCTTTTCTGCGAGTCAACCAACTAATTTCTTGCCATTTTTCATTGGACGAACTGTCGCTTTGAAAATCGGTGATGGCTGATAATTCGGCAATCATATTGTTTTCTAAAATTAAGACTTGCTCTTTGTTTAACTTAACACTTTGACCCTGATATTCAGCTCTAATCCTTGCTTTCATTAATGGATAATGACCCGGATCAATAGTGTAATTGTTTATATCAACTACTTTTCTTATATATATATTTAATTGAGAGTTAGCATTAATTTCGCAAATCAAAAATAAAAATACTAAAACCGACCAAAACTTTTTACTCATATCCCTGATATTATTCCATTCTTATATAAATTTATATAGTCTCTTTTTATTATAAATTATTGTTTTATAATAATAAAGATGTTTTTAATGCTAAAAAAGTTACAAATAAAATAAAATAATTCTAAATTATTCATTATTTAGTTTTTGTTCCTTGCTATTATACTTGTTTTTATGATAATAATAAAAGATTTATTGACTCTCTAAAAAATATTTTATGCTCGAAAAACAATAATAATTTTGTATTTACTTTAATTAACTTATGTTTCAAAGAAAAAATGATAATATAGCAAATGAAATTTCTTGGGTTTTGGTTCATACTACCAATACCGAGATTGACGGCGAAATGTTCAAAGCTAATTTGGAGAGTGCCGATATACCCGCCCAATTATTAATACAAGTTGATTCCACTCGAAATTTTACTGTCGGAGGACTTGCTATGGTAAAAATATTTGTGCCTGATTATCAAGTAGAAAAAGCAAAAGAAATAATTAATGAAATTGAAAATAATTTATAGTTATGAAAAGTTAAAAATGAATGAATTGCCACGAGCTTTAGCTCGTGGGCAAATAATAAAACCTTCAATATAAATTCCGCATCAAAAAACAAAATCAAAATCTATATTCTAAATTAATCCCCATCGGAGAATAAGATATTTTTAAATTTTTCTTTTTCAATATCGAATTATGTCTAAAAGCATTAACAATAGCAACTCCACTGACAAAACCTATTGCCGAACCTAAAAAAACATCTGATGTCCAATGCTTATCATAATAAATTCGAGCCATAGCTGTCGAAAGTGCAAGAGAATAGCCTATTGTATAAGACCACCATTTGTCATATTTAAAAGCAAATACCGTTGCTAATGAAAAAATGGCAGTAGTATGACCTGAGGGAAGTGCAAAATACGGGTCTTTAAAACTAAACGGTTGAAAAACAGTATTACCCTTATTTAAAAAAGGTCTTGCTCTGCCAAATCCGATTTTTAATGTTTGCGTAATAACACCCGAGAGCAAAAAAGCTTCACCCATCAATCTGCCTGTAGTTCTTAAATCTTCGTCTTTTGCAATTATTCCACTCAGATAAAAAAGAATAGGAAAACCGACGGAATATTGCCCACCCATTTCGTTAGGATAATAAAAAAAATCATCTAATTTATTGCTTCTATTATTCTGCACATTTTCCCTAATATTTTCATCGGCTAAAAACAATAAAGCCGTTCCAGATGCAATTCCGCCAAAGCAAGCAATATCATTCCAATCAAGATTAATAATTCCATTGCCAATATATCCGAAATCATCAATAAAACTTGAGAAATCATTACTGATAATAGTCGATAAATTATGCTCCTTTGGTTCGGATTGACTGAAACAATTAGTTGAAATTAACACCAAGAGAAAAATAATTATAAATTTCTTCTTCATTTAAAATCTTATTTGGATAATAAATATTTTTTTACAAACTTATTATTTATTAATTGAAAAAAAAATAAATTAAATGAATCATCCTATTGCATTGGTAGATTGCAATAATTTTTATGCGTCTTGCGAAAGGGTTTTCAATCCCAAAATGATTGATAAGCCTATTGTTGTACTGTCGAATAACGACGGAATGATTATAGCAAGGTCTAAGGAAGCAAAAGAACTCGGGATTGAAATGGGCGTACCATTATTTAAAATCCAAGATAAAATCAGAAGAAACGGTATCGCTGTCTTTTCGTCAAATTATACTTTATATGGAGATTTGTCCGAGAGAGTAATGAGTACTTTGGAAAATTTTTCTCCTGATGTGGAAATTTACTCTATTGATGAAGCTTTTCTGAATTTGCAGGGTTTTGAACACGAAGATTTAGATATTTATGCAAAGAAAATTCGGGATACTGTAAAACAATGGACCGGTATTCCTGTTTCAGTTGGTATCGGTCCTACGAAAACTTTAGCTAAACTTGCCAATAGACTTGCAAAAAAAAGTAAAAAAGCTAATGGCGTGCTTAATCTTTATAATTCGCCATATCTTAAACAAGCCCAGCAAAGAACAAAAGTAGGAGATATTTGGGGAGTGGGCAGAAAATATAGCAAACTTTTAAAAAATCACGGTATAAATACGGCTTACGAATTGTCTTTAGCTGATGATAGATGGATTAAAAAAAGAATGACGGTTATGGGTTTAAGAACGGTATTGGAATTGCGAGGCACTCCTTGTATAGAATTGGATTATAGTCCTGCTCCCAAAAAAGCTATTGTTTCGTCGCGTTCATTCGGCAGACTCACGGATTCTTATCAAGATATTTCGGAAGCCGTATCCACTTATTTAACAATTGCCGCAAATAAAATGAGAAAGCAAAAATCGGCGGCACATTTACTATCTGTTTTTTTGCGGACTAATCCCTTCAAGAACGATTTGCCACAGTATCATAATGGAGTATTATGTGAATTACCCGTGCCGACTGATTCTACGTCGGAGCTTTTGGACTATGCTCATAAAGGTTTGAAACAAATATTCAAGGAAGGTTATAAATATCAAAAAGCAGGCGTTATGCTGTCGGGATTAGTTCCTTACGACCATAGTCAATATGCATTGTTCGACACTATCAACCGCAAAAAAATGAATAAATTGACGATTATTATAGATGAAATAAACGAAAAATTCGGTAGAGACACATTATTTTATGCGAGCGCCGGTATAAAAAAACGATGGTCTATGCGAAGAGAAAAGATGTCCCCCAAATACACCACAAGTTGGAAAGAATTGCCCGTTGTGAAAACATAGAAAAAGCTATTTACTGAAAAATATAATACAGTTAAAAATATGTAAAAATAGTATCGAAAGCGTATGAAATACCCATTGAAAAAATAAAAGAATTCAATTTGTCATCAATGGTTTCCTCTTGCCAATAATTTCTGTTAGTCAGTTTACTACTCCATTTTAATAGGTTGAAATAATATAATTCTTGGCTTGCTAATTCATATTGATAGTAATATTTTATATCCACCTTCAGCCCTCGCAAAAAATCATAACCTATTCCGAATCCAACATTCATATTTACATCTGATGCGTGATTATTATAAGAATAAGGGAAACCATTATAGTCTGAAT
This sequence comes from uncultured Hyphomicrobiales bacterium, assembly GCA_964628675.1. Taxonomy (GTDB): domain Bacteria; phylum Bacteroidota; class Ignavibacteria; order Kapaibacteriales; family UBA2268; genus CAZVPQ01. The sequence continues at coordinate 7,526 of CAZVPQ010000077.1, forward strand.
TCCTTTTTCTTATTCTCAGATTATCAATTATATCAATATTCCTAAATGAAACCCCGATTAAAAAATCTAAATTAAATTTTGTATTATGCAGATATTTTAAGTATGGATTCTTTACATATAAAAAATAATTAAATCTATAGATTAAACCGGCACCGGCACAAGACATATTTAAAAAAATATCTGCGTTAGAATTAATTTTTGTTTTTGGGAACATAGTATATGTGCCATATAGAAATAAAGATTCAAAATATAGATTCGTTTCTAATCGCAAAGTCTTTGTTTTTCGAGGTATTGAAATCTTAAATTTTTCATGCTTCTCGTCTCCATATAAATTAGAATATGTAGATAATGTAACTGTTTGATTTGATGTTGTATTAACATCATCCCATTCATATCCTAATATAAAATAATTTCTATATGGGGACAAAGGAGACGGTTGATAAGTTTCTACAGAATCAATCACAGGATCAAACACCGGTTCAATCACCGGAGGAACCATAAATTTTCTCTTATTTTTTTTAATGTATGAAGTTAATTCTTTGGGGATATAGCAATGATCATTATAGTAATCTACAAAGGATAAATAGGCATGAATATTAGGAATTACATCTTGGAAAAAAACTAAATTGCCTTCAACATCAGTTCCGTCTAATTGATTTATTTGATTGTAAAATAATATTTTGATATTATTTTCCAAACTATCCCATTGAAAATCGCTGTCTTTTGTCCATAATACAATAAAAGTTGAATCAATAAATAAAAGTTGGTTGCTATAATTAAAAGGGTTGAAATCAGTCCAAGTTATTTTATTTGGATAATATCTGGCTTTTGGTTCAATCAATTTCCAAATAGCAGGGTCTTTTAAAACAGGGGACTCAGATAATTGATAAATACTTTCAAAATGATTTATATAATAAGTTATTTCGTCTT
>CAZVPQ010000078.1:0-8429 GCA_964628675.1 uncultured Hyphomicrobiales bacterium
AATATTAGTATAATTAATATCAATAGTTGAAAAATCGCCCTTTCCAACATTTAAAACATCATCAATCATTTTTATCATATCATCAACAGTCGAAAGAACTCTATCTGTATGCTTTTTGTGTTTATCATAATGCCCTTCCTTATAGTATCTATCTAACAATTCGGCTGAAGTATATATTATCGTTAAAGGAGTCCTATATTCATGAGAAACCATACTGATAAATCTAGATTTAAGTTTATTCAATTCTTTTTCAACCTTTAAAGATTGAGCTAATTCTTCTTGATATCTTTCTAAGTCAACTTGAATATTTTTTCTTTTTTCAACTTCATTTCTTACTTCCTCTAATGCATCACTCAATTGAGATGTCCTTTCTACAACTTTTTGCTCTAATTCTAAATTCAAGGAAGTTATTTCATCTCTAGCATCAATAATTTCTTGGATATTACTTGTAATCGATAAAATATGAAGTTCATTATTTAATTCAATTATTACTGCTGACATAAGTCCTGTAGTCACATTTCCGTCTTTTAATCTGAATTTAGCCTCTAAGTTTTTGCATACACCATTTTCCTTTAATTCTTTTACAAGATATTCTCGTTGATTAGGATTAAACCAAATATTTATTTCACCGGTAGTTTTGCCTATGACATCTTCTTCCGAATATCCGGTAATATTAGTAAACCCATCATTAATATCAATATACATACCATCTGATAAACGGTTTATACTAATTGAATCCGGGCTTGTTTTAAAGGCTTTTTTGAATTTATCCTCACTTAACTTTAATTTATTTTCTGTAAATTTCCATGCAAGTGAGATTGCGATTTGTTCAGCCAATTTTTCAAATAAGTGTATATCATTTTTAGAATATAAATTAGGATTGTCATAGCTTTGTGCCCCCATCGCTCCAATAACTTGATTTCCGATTCTTAAGGGAACAGCTATCCATACTTTTGGGATACTTCCCCAAGGTTTTGAACCGTCAGCAAAATATTCCATTATTTCTTTCTCTTTTATAAACAATGGTATTTTTTCACGAATTACAATAGCTGTAAAAGACCTTTTATCAGAAGCGTTGATAATTTGAAATTTATCATCTTGTTCATCAATAAAAAACGGGAAATCAATAGTATCGTTTTCCTCATCATAAATTGCAATAAAATAATTTTTAACATCAATAATTTTACTTATTGATAAGTAAAATTCTTTGTATATTTGTTCAATAGACTCTGTAAAATTTGCTACTTTGGCTATTGAATACAAAGCAGTTGAAATTTGTTCTGATTCTATATTTTTTGTTACGTTTTCTAAAAAAACAATAAAAAGAAAATGATTGTCAAATTCAAAAGTATTTATTTTTATTTTACAGTAAAGAGTCTTATTGTTTTTTTGTTGAATTCTTAGTAATTCATTGAATTTAGAAGCAGGATTTTTTGAAGCTATTTGAAAATAATTGTCAATAATTTCTTTCTCGTCTGGAAAAAATAAATCCGAAAAAGAAGTACTCTCAATATATTTTGAATTGTCATCAAATAATTTTAGACAATTTTTATTGCAATAAATAACTTTGTTATTTTCAACAATCAAAATTGATTCGAAAGAATTCTCAATAATATGGTTTAATAAAATTGCATTATTATCAAATAAATCTTTTGAAAAATATTTTTTGTTATTTACCATACCGAATTAATATTTAATAGGAAAAAACCGCACTTACAAAGAAAATAAATGCGGTTTTATTTAATATGCAATTTGCATTATTTATTTGTCTTCACTATATGCATCTCGAAGACCTTTCATAATTTTAGAGCTAATTTCAGTAGCAATTGCTTTATCTACATTATCATTATTTGTCATATATTCAGTAATTGCACTTTCAACTCTATTTTTAATTATTTCAGCTGTTTGCCCAACTAAAGCATTTGTTAGCTGATGAATATCATGTTGTTGTCCGCGTAAAACTTCTAATTGGCTCCTACTGGCATCTTCCATTTTCTTTAACATAGTATCCATACGTTCTTCTTCTTCTGTATAGAATAAAGTAACAGCTAAGAGCATAAGCATCGTAAATTCAAGGAAAATAGCCAACATAATAAACGAAGGTTTTTGGGCAGGAATAAACTTCAATCCTCTAATACCTACGGCAACAATTAAGAAACCAGCACCACCATAAGCCATACCGGTAACATTGTTAGAATATCTTTCTGTAAAGTGATGAGCCATATAAAGTCTTAATCCTTTGCCTATAAGCAAATGATTTTTAGTCCAAACTAAGCCATCTTTAATATCAATTATTTCTTTTACAATAAAATCAGAATAATATTCTTTGATTCTAATATAAATATTATTATTTCTAAAAGCAACTAAGTTCATATCATCATTAAACACATCTTCAAATCTTAAAGAATGTTTTGTTGAAGAAGTCTCTTCGGTTACCGTTCTTTCCCAAATAAATTTAAAAAAAGCTTTAATCTTTTCAGGATCATATTCTGCAAAAACATTATTCGGCATTATCAATAAGTTAACGATTTCATCTGAAAAACCCGTTTGTAACCTAACTTTAACACGAGTATTGTGAATTTGATTTTCAATTAATCTTGCCAGTAAACCTATATTGCTCGGTAATAAAATTGTGATTAATATAGAAAGTACCAATGAAATATCCAAAGCTAAGATCCAAAATCCAATCCAAGGCTCCAAAATAATTGGGAAATCACCCAAGATCTCACTTTTAACATAAAATTCCCACTTTCCTTTAACATAACCATTGTCTTTATGAGTTCTTACTTTAAAAGTAAAATCCATAATGTAATCCCTATTAATATCTTCTTTAGAGATTTCCTTATTTTTTCCTTTTAATAAAGCTTCTTTCTCCTTTAAAGTAGATGCCCATACAAGTCCATTAAATTTGACAAACCCAATTTTTTGCATACGATCACCACTTGGTTTGAATAAAGGAACAACAAAACCTGCCACACCACTTGGTATTAACTGAAAAAACACCCAGATATATAAACCTATTATTAATGCAATCATTAAGATAACATGTTGCAATCCAACCTTTTTCGTTAAGTTTTCTTCTGTTTGTGCCATACTAATTCTTATCTCCTAAATTGTTCTAAATTACTTACTATTTTCAAATTAATCATAGTTGATTCAAGTATGCCTCATAAAATCATATAAAATTACAAAAAAAATATAAATTATTATAATTTTATTTAATTAAAATCAATTTAAAAAAAATATAATGTCAATTATAAGGATTTTTTTTAAATTAAAAAAAAATAAAGTGCAAATTATGAGAAATAAAACTTTAACGGCAAATATTGAGCTTCTTAATCATGGAACTATTAGAGGTGGATCCTTTCTTAGTTGTTTGTCTATTTATCTCTTTTTGATTATGTTACTTTATTTTAATTCTTTTTACTTCCAAAAACACAATAATTAATCATACTTCAAATTAGTATTGCATTGGTATTAACTCAAACTTGAGTTGATAGTGTTTTCTTTTATAGTGTATTTAACAAATATTTTAATAATATAGTATTATAGGTGAAAATTATGAATGATAAATATATTCCTCGCTTTTATGTTGAGGCAAATGATGTTAGGAAAGTTTTAAGTCAGTATATGTTAACTGACGGTTATGATTTCGTTTTGGATTTGAATAATAGTAAAGCTAACTATTTCGTAGAAGAAAGAACCGGCAATAAATTTATAGATATGTTTACTTGTTTTGCTTCTATGCCGATTGGTATGAATCATCCGAAAATGCAAGATGAAAATTTCAAAAGTTATTTGGCGGATATAGCTTTGAATAAGCCCTCAAACTCTGATGTTTACACTTCTGCTATGGCAACTTTTGTTAAAACATTTTTTAACATAGCCGTACCCGATAAATTCAAGTATTCTTTCTATGTATCTGGTGGTGCTTTAGCTGTTGAAAATGCTTTGAAAACTGCGTTTGATTGGAAAGTACGAAAGAATTTTAAAAAAGGTTACCAATCCGAAAAGGGTCATAAAATTATCCATTTTGAGCAAGCTTTTCATGGCAGAACAGGTTATACTATGTCTTTAACAAATACCGATCCGATTAAAACAAAATATTTCCCGCAATTTGAGTGGCCCAGAATTATTAATCCTAAAATCACTTTTCCTCTAGAAGATAATTTAGATAAAGTTATTGAATTGGAAAAGAAAGCTATTGAACAAATCAAACAAGCTTTTATTAATAACAAAGATGATATTGCAGGGATAATAATCGAACCTATTCAAGGAGAAGGGGGAGACAATCATTTCCGAAAAGAATTTTTCCAGCAATTAAGAACTTTATCCGACGAAAATGAAGCACTCTTAATTTTTGATGAAGTTCAATCCGGTGTTGGAATTACTGGTAAATGGTGGGCACATCAAAACTATGGTATTACTCCTGATATTATGTCCTTTGGTAAAAAAATGCAAGTTTGCGGCATCGTTGCTACCGATAGGATTGACGATATAGAAGACAATGTATTCCATACTTCAAGCAGGATTAATTCAACTTGGGGAGGCGATTTAGTTGATATGGTAAGGTCAACAAAGTATTTGGAAATAATAGACGAAGAGAATATGTTGGATAACGTAAACAAAGTTGGAAAAGAATTAATAGCTCAATTAAACGATTTCCAATCCGAATTTCCCAATTTGATTTCCAATGTGAGGGGCGAAGGTTTATTCTGCGCCTTCGATTTGGATAGTCCAGAGTTAAGAAATAAATTTATTGCAAATAGTTTCAAAGAACAATTAATCATTCTTTCCTGTGGTGAGAAATCGGTTAGGTTCAGACCTGCTCTGAATTTAACATCTCAGCAATTAAAAGAAGGAATGGAAGTGATTGAAAAAGTAATCAAATCTTTATAAATATATTTCTTTGACTTTATAATAAAAACCATAAGATTAATCTTATGGTTTTTATTTTCTAATTGTTAGCTATCTTTTTTAGTAAAACCTAAAATATATGGTTTTTAATGAATGGATTCATTCTAATATCAAACAGATATAAAAGTAGAGATAAAGTGATATATAAAAATGTCAAATAAAAATAGATATACTTTTATTTGAAAGATTAATTTTCAGATTTATAAAAATATCCGTCTTTGAATGCTTTCAAAGTTATTTTAAAATCATCAAATTTTCTTACTTTTCCAAGCCATTTGAAAAAATAAGCCCAAGGTCTTAATACTCTGACAGCCAAATTACCGTGAAGAATATCAATAGCAATAATATTCCTAATTATATAATAATGCTTCCAATTAAATTTTTTATCAGGGTCGATATAAGGTAGTTTTCTTACGGATTTAGCATTGTTAACTACGAATATTTTAAAACCTGATTTTACCGCTCTGATAAAATATTCCGTATCATCACCATAAATAAAAAACTTTTTTTCGGGCAAACCGGTAGATTCAATTAATGAGCGGTGAAATAAAGGACCTTCAAATGTAATACCTTCGCAGGCAATATAATCTTGTTCCAAATCTTTTTCATTAATAACTCCACACCAAATACTTTTGAATGGATTAGATAAATTAAAATGTTTGACATCGTTATAAAAAGGCTTGCCTTTTACATCGTATCGCAAGGGAGTATGAATCCGTTTGGGATTAATGTTTTCTAAAAGATTTTCAAGACAGTTGTTATCGGGGATAACATCGTCGTCCATAGTCCAAATCCATTCATATCCTCTCTCATAAGCCGTTTTAAATCCGGTGTATTGTCCGCCTGAACTACCCACATTGTCCTGATTGATTACCAATAAATCTTCTTGCTTGGCTAACCATTCCGCTGTCCCGTCAGTGCTACCGTTATTAATAACTATTATTTGCTTAATTGGAACAGTTTGATTTCTAAGAGAGCTAATTACTTCTTTTAAGAAATTAATCCTATTAAATGTTATCACTACTGTTGCTATATTATCTTTCATTTTTCCTTGATTTTACCAGTTAATTTTTCAATGTTTTAAATCATCAAAATCAGTTATTTCAAATTTATTATTTTCTTTATTTATTAACACAAAATTATAAAAAATCTTTGTTGCTTCAATATGCGAAGGCAATTCCAATTTTTGCAAAATATCATTGAAACTCAACCAAAGATATTCACTATGCTCATCAGATAATTTGATTTCATTTGCATAGTCAACAACAACACCGAAAACAGGTGAAGCATTTATAGTGTCTTTTTTTGCATTAAAAAAAGTTGTCAAATAGGGGAGAGTATATATTTTTTTTGGTATTAATCCTGTCTCTTCATCTAATTCTCTTAATGCTGTTTGCATCGCAGTTTCGTTTTCTTCAATAGTCCCTGTTATAACTTGCCATAAATTAGGATAAACTTTCATTGTTGCCGACCTTTTTAATATGAGAAATTTATACTCTTGAATGTCCTCGTTAAAAGTTGCAATATGAACCTGAACAAAATTTGAAACGAACTTCGGCATTTTATTTTATTATCCTTTCAATAAAATCAATCATATTTTTTGAATCTACTTCCCAATTGTATTTCTCTCTGAAAGCTTTTATTCCATTTTCGGACATAGTTTGCAAATCAAGATTTTGTATATTCAAAATAGCATCAGCAATATTTTCCGGATTTGAACAATCTACAACAATACCTGCTTTGGTTTCGTTAATAATTCTCTTCATAGGAGTTGCTTCGGACACAATCACAGGTCTGCCAGATGCCATATAATCAAAAATTTTATTATGAATTGTATAATTGTTAAAATCACTGATTTGATAAGGAATAACACCTATATCAAAAAGATTAATTATTTGTGGTAGATCATTAAACAAATAATTCCCTTTAAACTTTATTTGATTATTCACATTAGAAGAATTTGCTATATTGCTAAGTTCATCATAAGATTCTCCATCTCCATAAATAAGAAATTCTATTTTTTTATCAATATTTGCTGCTAGAATAAAACCCAATAAAAAATTTTTGATGCTTTTTTCATTTGTTGTAAATCCATGATGACCAAAAATAATTCCGTTAATTTTCTTTTGATTAGTGTTATCTTTAAAAAAATCTTTTGTGGGTGTATTGTGAACTACTTGCATATTGTATAACGAAAAATTAAATTGTTCATTCAATCTTTGGTTTTGCTCAGTACAAACTGTAATAATCCCGTCCATAAGATTGACAGCTCTTTTCTCAACTAATTCGGGAATATTCAAATAATGGACTAATATTCTTAGAGATAAGTTATCATAATATTTTTTCCAACCTTTCATAGCGGCGGGATAATGTTCAGCCATATCCATAATTACAGGAATATCAAATTTATGTCCGATTTTTCCGCAAGCTTCTGCAAGCATAATATCACGAGGGATAATTATATCGGGTTTGATTTCTTGAACTGCGTTATTGATTGTATTCTTCCAGATTGGATTAATGGAAATAGGCTGACTGAGTTTAAATTGCTTTTGAAATCCTGCTCTTATAATATTGATATTTTTGTAATTTTCTCTTTCGGGTTCACCGTCAAACCAACGAGCTATAAGATAAACTTCGTATCCGTTTTTAATCAAAGAATTACAAATCTTTTCGGCTCTAATATCCCAAGGATATTGACCTTTCCAAACATAAATTGCTTTTTTCATAATGATTAACCGTTAAAAAAGGTATCTAACTACAAAAAAGCCGCCAACTAAGAAAATAACAAATGCTATTGATAATTTATCAAAATATTTATCAATATAATTTTTTACTTTAGGACCAAAGATAAAAATCAGTCCACCCACGATAAAGAATCTTGCGGCTCTTCCGAGAGAGGATATAATGATAAATGTAATGATATCCATGTGAGCGGCACCGGAAGCTATAGTCGAAATTTTATAAGGTATCGGTGTGAAAGACGCAGCAACGAGGAACCAATTACCGTATAATTTATAGTTTTCCAAGAATATAGCCCAAGCATCTTGCCCGTTATAAAATTGGATTATTGAGTTCCCGACAGTTTCCATTAATCCCCAGCCAATATAATAACCTAATATCCCACCGAAAATAGAACCTACGGAACACCAAAAAGCCGCTCTTAGTGATTTCTTAGGTGCCGCAACTGCAATTGCTATTAGAAGAATATCAGGAGGTAAAGGGAAAAATGACGATTCGGCAAATGCCATAATAAATAAAAAACCCATTGCATAAGGTTTTTCAGCGAAACTCTCCATCCATATTCTTGATTTATTGGCTAATTCTCTAAATTTACTCAAAGTTTTTTTTTCTTTTTTATTATTACATATCTTTTTTAAATACCCCAAAGAGCAGATTCTTCGTTGCACTCAGAATGACAGATACAGTCATTCTGAACGAAGCGCCGTCATTCTGAACAAAGTGAAGAATCTCCTCTTATGCTACCTCAAAGAGCAGATTCTTCGTTGCACTCA
>CAZVPQ010000079.1:0-8399 GCA_964628675.1 uncultured Hyphomicrobiales bacterium
TTCTCGTTAAATTTTACAAAATTTATTTATTTATTTTTAATTTCAGCCCATAGACAAATATTTACATTATTTATTGTGATTTATTCTTATTTTTCTATTTTTTATTAATTGGAGTTCTAAAAATCAACTTTTTGCAATATTTTTCAGATTTCTCATAATCATTTAACAAATCATTCCTTTTGATTTCAACAATTACAGATTTACATTTTGAATAATATTTCCCTGTTTCTTTGCAATGAAGTAAAAACCACAATTCCAGACAAGGTGTGATTACTAAAACATCAACATTTTTATGATTTTCTTTCAATGCAAATAAATGCTCTAAAACTTATTGCAATCCTTAATTTTGTTTAATAGCTCTTACTATGTTAAATTAGTAGTTTGTATTATTACATTTATAGTAAATTTAAAATGGCGGAAAAAAAAATAATAGATAAAATAGAAGATTACTTTATTTTAAATAAAGAACTTTACGGTGATTTTATTTATGCTGAGATTGATAATACATCTGTCGATAATTCACAGTTAATTGATGATTTACCAAAGGAAACTAAAAGTTTGTTTGAACAAAAAATTGAAAATGGTGTTGAAACCGATTGGCAGGATTCCAACACTTTAACCGAATTATATAATAAAATACATAATTGCAAAAAATGTCAATTAGGCGATACAAGAACTAATTTTGTTTTCGGTGCAGGCAACCCTAACGCTGATATTTTAGTCATTGGCGAAGCTCCGGGTGCTGACGAAGACGCACAAGGAAAGCCATTTGTCGGCAGAGCAGGAAAATTGCTTACAAAAATTTTGGAATCAATAAATCTATCAAGAGACGAAGTATTTATTGCAAATATTTTGAAATGCCGTCCTCCGCAAAATAGAAAACCTTTGCCCGAAGAAGAAGATAAATGCGAGCCTTATTTAAAAAAACAAATTGAACTGATAAAACCCGCTTTCATATTAGCTTTGGGGCTTACTGCCGTCGATAGATTGCTCGGCAAAAAAAATAAAATGGGTAAAATCAGAGGTTCTTTGCAAGATTATCACGGTATTAAAATGTTAGTTACTTATCACCCTGCCGCTTTATTGAGAAATCCCAATTGGAAAAGATTGGTTTGGGAAGATATGAAATTACTTAGAAAATTATATGATGAATATTTAGAGAATAATTAATAATAAATTTAGAGGAAAAATGAACATTGCAGTTTTATTCGGTGGAATTTCACCTGAAAGAAATGTGTCAATTACTGGTGGCAAAGCTGTTGTAAATGCTTTAATCGAAAAAGGATATAATGTTATACCTATAGATCCGGCTTATGGAATCGACGGCAAAAATGAAGCGGAAAAATTAATAAAAAGTGATGATTTGCCTCCTATCGACCAATACAAACAATTCGATACGAAAAAATTAATTGAGTGCGTAAATTCTAATCTTTTCGATGATATTGATTTGGCTTTTTTGGTTCTGCACGGTTTAAACGGAGAAGACGGAAAAATCCAAGCTCTTTTGCAATTAAGAAATATTCCCTATACAGGAAGCGGTATTAAATCAAGTGCTATTTCAATAGATAAGATTTCGTCTAAATTACTGTTTTCAGCCGCTGGTATTCTGACCCCTGCTTGGGTTACTGTAAAACCAAAAGAATATGAAGATTATGAATTTTTGAATGAACTAAGACAAGAATTAGGGAAAAAATTAGTGGTCAAACCAAATGATCAAGGTTCTACAATTGGAATATCGATAATTGATTCAGGAAATCTTGATGATATGAAAGATGCTATATTAAAAGCATCTGAATTTTCCGAAACTGTGTTAATTGAAAAATATATTGAAGGTCAAGAAATCACAGTTGGCATTGTCGGAGAAGATATTTTGCCCGCTATTGAAATTGTACCACAAGACGGTTACTACGACTACGAACATAAATATACAAAAGGTAAAACCGAATATATATGCCCAACTGATATTGGTGAAGATATTGAAAGTTTTACTCAAGATATGGCTCATTTAGCTTTTCAAACTCTCGGTTGCAAAGGATTTGCACGTGCAGATTTCAGATTAAACGACGAAGGGCAACCATTTTTGCTCGAAATGAACACTATACCGGGTTTTACTCCTACAAGTTTAGTTCCAATGGCGGCAAAGCAAATAGGAATTGATTTCCCCGAACTTTGCGAAAAAATAATTAATATTACACTAAATAAAGATGAAGAAACAGAAAATGAATAAAAACATTGATTTATGTGGAATTGGAAATGCTTTGGTCGATATTCAAATCCAAATCCCAGAAGAAGATATAGAAAAATTGAAGCTCAACAAGGGCGAAATGCGTCTCATTGATGCAAAAGACCAACAATTACTAATTGAAAAACTTAAAGATTATAATAATCATAAAAGTAGCGGTGGTTCTGCCGCTAATACAATAATTGCATTCTCTCAATTCGGTGGGAAATCTTCATATCAAACTTTAATCGGAAATGATGAATTCGGCAAATTCTATGCAAATGAATTCAAAGAATTAGGAATTTCTCTACCCTGCCCCGTTAACAATAACAATCCGACTGGAACTTGTCTTGTGCTTATTACACCGGATTCCGAAAGAACTATGTTGACTTATTTAGGTGCAAGTGCTAATTTCACAGTTGACAATGTCCAAGAAGATGAAATTAAAAATTCGCAATGGATTTATATCGAAGGGTATGAATTTACACAAAAAGAAAGCACTGACGCCGTTTATAAAGCCGTTGATATAGCAAAGAAAAATAATACTAAAATTGCAGTAACATTTTCAGATGTTTTCATCACAGATATTTTTTATGACAATCTTAAATATGTTGCCGATAACTCGGATTTGATTTTTTGCAATGAAGCAGAAGCTATCAAATATAGTAAATCGGAAAATTTAACTGATGCAATTCATTATTTTGATGAGAATTTCAAAAACTTTGTAATTACTTTAGGCGTAAAAGGTTCGTTAGTCAAATGGCAAGACAAAACTTATGAAATCCCCTCTTATCCGGCTAATCCTATTGATAGTACGGGTGCCGGCGATATGTTCGCAGGTGGATTTATGTATGGAATTATTAATACGGAATCACCGCTGAAAGCCGGACATCTTGCATCTTATGCATCTGCTCAAGTTGTTTCACAATTAGGAGCGAGATTAAAAGAAAATCAAAAAAATATGAGAGATAAAATATTTCAAAAAATAAAATAAATTCAGGAATTAATCATTTAAGGGTTTAATATGAAAAAAATATTTACATTGTTAATTATAGGAGCTGTTTTAATGACATTTTATTCTGCAAATGCTGATAAATCCAAAGACTTAGTTAAACGCAAAGACATAAAACCCGAGTATAAATGGGACTTAACTCAAATCTATAATTCAGATATTGATTGGCAAAAAGATTATATAAAAGTTGATGGAAAAGTTAATAAAATAAAAAGTTTGGAAGGTACACTCGGTAAATCAGCTGATAATTTATATAATGCTTTGGCTTTCGTCGATGAATTATATGCAGAATATGAAAAAATATATCAATATTCAAGTTTGGCAAAAGATTTAGATTTAGCAAATACTAAATATCAGGAAATGAACGAAAAAGCTAAACTTCTCGGTAATAAAATTTCAACTGCATTATCATTCTTTAATCCTGAAATTTTACAAATTTCCGAAAAGAAATTACAAGGATTTATTAAGTCCAATAAGTCATTGGAATTATATAAGCATAGGTTAGATGACTTAACACGATTAAAGAAACATACTCTTTCAACTGCCGAAGAAAGAATTATTTCTTTAGAAAGACCGGTAGATGCAAATTTTGGAACGACTTACGGGCTTTTTGCTAATGCAGATATTCAATTCCCTATTGTCAAAGATGAAAACGGAAACGATTATCAATTATCACACGCAAGATACTATGCAGGTATGTCTTCGCTCAACAGGGATTTTAGAAAAAGGGTTTATAAAGGCACTTATGTTCCTTTCTTGAACTTGAAAAATACTTTAGCTTCACTTTATTATGGGAGTATAAAATCCAATATTTTCCAAGCCAAAGCAAGAAATTATAAAACTACTTTGGAATGGGCTTTAGACCAAAACAATATTCCTGTAAAAGTGTATAAAAATTTAATCAATTCGGTTAATGCCAATCTTCAACCATTACACCGTTGGTGCAGTTTGAAAAAGAAAATATTAGGATATAAGGAAATGCACCCCTATGATACTTATGTTACTCTATTTCCAAATGTAAAAAGAGAATATACTTTTGAAGAAGCTAAACAAATTGTTTTAAAAGCATTGGCACCATTAGGCAAAGATTATATAAGCAAATTAAAAAATGTATTTAAAAGTAGATTAATTGATGTTTATGAAACAAAAGGCAAAGCCGCCGGAGCTTATTCTTCGGGTTCTTCCAAACTCTCAAAACCTTATGTTTTATTAAATTGGGGTGGAGAACTAAACGATGTCTTTACATTAGCTCACGAATTAGGTCATAATATGCATTCTCTTTATACTGTTGAGTTTCAACCTCTTCCCTATGCTGATTATCCTATATTCCTTGCCGAAGTAGCTTCAATCACAAATGAGATGCTATTATTGGATTATCTAATTGAACATTCAACTACAAAAGATGAAAAATTAGCTTTGATTGAAAAATATTTAAATAATATGAAAAGTACTTTTTATCGTCAAGCAAGATTTGCTGAATTTGAAATGATAGCACAATCCAAAGCTGAAAACGGCGAAGCTCTTACTTCCGAAAATCTTAGCAAAATCTTTGGAGATTTATATCAAAAATACTGGGGCAAAGATATGGTTGTAGATATGGAAGAAGCATATTCTTGGCCCCGAATTCATCATTTCTTTTATGATTTTTACGTATATTCGTATGCAACGAGTTTTGCATCAGCGCAATTAATAGCAAAAAATATTAAAAGAGAAGGTGAACCTGCAATAAAAAGACATTTGGATTTCTTGAAATCGGGAGAATCAGAATATGCAATTCCAACTTTAAAAAAAGATGGTGTGGATATGACTAAACCCGACCCAATAGTTGCAGTTGCTAAAAAAATGAATTCTCTTATGGACGAAATGGAAAAATTAATTAATTCTAAGTAATCAAAATATAATAAACTTATGACAATAAAGCATATAATTTACATATTATTCTTTTTCACTATTGCCAATACTTCTTTTGCTCAATCGGGAATGACTTTTTCCGACTTATCAAAAAGATTAGAACCATATTTTGACGAAGAAATGATTAATGACGTTAAGACACAACTTCCGAAAGATAGTAAATACAAAATATGGGGGTGGGATGTCGGAGACTTTTCCGGTGATTCTTATTCAGATTTAGCTATAACAATTAAACTTTCATCTGACAAACAAAAAATCGCTCATGTTTATTTATTTGTAGATTTAGAGGGATATTTAACTAATGTTACCGAATTCAAATATCATTATTTTGAATTGCCCATAGAAATTGGCGTTGTTATTAGATATAATAATTGCTATATTACAAAAAAAATTAAAAAGTACAATTGGTTTATTAAAAGTTATCAGTTTGATAATGGAGTTCTAATTTTGAATGAGGACTACGAAACTGAACAAAAAAACAAATACACTCATCAAAAAACAATTAATTATTCATCTTTGCAAACAATTGATAAATATATTGTTACTAATAATAATGACTTAGCCTTATATTCTAATTATTTGACAATCCCATCTTATTTAAGAAGCAGAATGATATTTACAGGACATCAAACACAAGCTTTTTCAAATTATATTGATTATGTTGACAAAGGAGCTTATTATTGGAATGGGGACAAAGATTGTTCTTTTTATGTAAGTTCGGCTTATGATGATCAATATCTATATATGACAGTAACAGTTAATGACGACAAAATCACTCAACCTTTGTGCGACACTTGTATATCTGATTATATAGAAGTTTGGTTTGACGTTAGCCCAAAAACTCTCAATGGCAACAGATTAGTTGAGAAAAAAGGTAATAAATTATATTTTAGAAAAAAAGGGAAAAGAGGTATATTTTCCTTTAAAATTTTCCCGGGAGATTTCAAAAGCAAAAGACCATATTTGAAGGATGTCAGCACTACCGATGATTTATACAATTTTCAAAAAGATGAGATAAATCGTATCAAATGCGTATCTGCTTTAAAAGACAGTGCTTATATAATCAAATTCAAAATACCATTTTTGTTATTTGGATACGATGGTCCTCCCATTAAAGATAATAGTTTATCAAAACTTGGTTGTACGGTAGTTGTCAATGATATTGATAATGAATTTCGCCCGGAAGAAGAAACCAGAATAGCTACTTCAATATTTGATCCAAAAAATCCTGCAACATTTGGTGATTTGGTTTTTGTTCCACAAGATAAATGGTTTGGCTCAGTAATTAATGTTTATAAAAATAATTTAGTTAAGTTCCTTACTGAAAACGGTTATTGAAATGGTTATTGAAAAATATAACACAAATATTATACAAAAAAATGATTTAGGATTTTTTTATTTTATTTTGTTTGTTTGAATATAATAAATCAAGTAATTTTGTAAGCAATTCTTTGAAATGGTAAATAAAAAAAATAAAATAGTTAATAAGAAAAAAGCTAATAATGTTATTAAGGAATTAGCCCCTTATTCAACTTTGGGTATTCAGTTGGTATTAACAATACTTCTTGGTGCTTATGTAGGGTGGCTTCTCGACAAACATTTTGAGACAGCTCCGGTTTTTTTAATAATATTAACTTTTTTTGGTGCAATTGCAGGTATGGTAACTTTTATTAAAACTGTTTTAAAGAAAAAATAGTAAAAAATAAATGGTGAATTCAGTTTTATTAGCGATTTCTTTGACATTAATAAATAGCGCTTCTTTTTTGCTGATTTATAAAATAGCAATGAATAAGAGCTGGGGGACTTTTTCCAAACTCATTTTTGGCTCTATGGCAATAAGGTATTTTACTACTGCCATATTTGTTTGGATAATTGTAACTAAATTTGAAGTTAATGTCTTGATTTTCGTTTTGATTTTTTTTATTTCTACATTTATTTTACTGATTGTTGAGATTTTGTTTATTCATAATCAAGCAAAATTGATAAATTTGAAAAAGAAAGATTTAACAAAATAGGATAATTATATGCCAGAAGAAAATTTGCAAGTTAATTCGGCACAAAACAATGTGGTGAATTCACATAATGCGGAACATCAAGTAGCTAATTCTCATACAGAGGTCAAACATACAACCGGTCATACTGAATCAAATCAAATGACTCAGAAAGATGTTTATCCTAAGTTGTTTGGCGAAAATCTCGGTAATCACCGTGATTTTTCTTGGTTAGGACAAAATATATGTGAACTTCCGGTAATCGTCTATGATTCTCAAGAAGGTTTACATATCTATTCTTCATCTTCGGCAATGGTCAAAGATGGAAAGTTTACTATGAAAATTCATGGAGAAAACCATCAATTAAGATTTGCCACAAAGAAAGATTTAAATGCTGAACATCCTATTCATTGGAAACCACCAATTGTAAAAACATCAACAATTCACGAAACAGCAAAAGGATTAGAAGCCTCACCTGTAACTTTTGATATGTCCGTGTCATCATTAGTTTTATTTCAATGGTTTTCAATGGCTTTACTCTTAATTGTTTTTGGAATCGTTGGTAAAAGATATAGAAAAAATCCTAAAAAGGCGCCACACGGTATCCAAAATATAATAGAGGCTGTATCTCTATTTGTTAGAGATGAAATTGTTAATCCTAATTGTGGAACGCAACATGCCGCGAAAGCATTATTGCCTTATTTTATCGGGCTGTTTTTCTTTATCTTATCAATGAACTTGTTTGGTCTTGTACCGGGTGGGCATACTGCAACAGGTTCAATTGCAGTAACCGGAGCCTTGGCAATTGTAGCATATTTTGTTATTAATATTACCGCAATGATTGAATCCGGTGTAGGTACTTGGTTTAAACATCTTTTGGGAGGTGCCCCCGTATGGCTCGCCCCTATTATGATACCCATTGAAATAATTTCGATGTTTGTAAAACCGTTTGCATTGACTATACGTCTTTTTGCAAATATGACCGCTGGCCACGTCGTATTGTTTTCATTAGTCGGTTTAATATTCTTTTTCAAATTGGCGATAAGTTTAACTGTTGGCGTAATGGTTGCTCCGATTGCGGTTGCATTTTCCGTATTTATGTATTTGCTTGAGTTATTGGTTGCTTTCCTGCAAGCATACATTTTCACTATATTAACAGCTGTATTTGTCGGTTTGGCTATTGGCGAGCATCCTAAAGAACACAAATTAGCTGATGAGCATTAAAATTTATTAAATAAGAAATAAATAGTTCTTTACAGTTAAA
>CAZVPQ010000080.1:0-8368 GCA_964628675.1 uncultured Hyphomicrobiales bacterium
ATATCCCTATCATTTAAACCCTCTATTCCCATTATGTTACTTCCACTATCTTAATCTCTTGCTTTTAACATATAATAATATGGGATTCCCGTTGATAATTTGGCTTTTAAAAATATTATATCATTATCATTGCCAAAAACTTTATCAATTAATTGAAAATATAAATCATAATAGATTTCATTTAGTTCAATTCCAAATATAACAGCTTTCAATGAGTTCTTAATATCTATATAAACATCGTCTTTTTTATCATCATAAATTAGAATTCTAAATTCGTTTTCATCTCTATAATCAAATGGTTTTTTGAATAATTTTGATTTCCAAAATTTTTTTGCTTCAATTGCAGGATCTTCATTACCATCATTACTCTTAATTGCTTCAAAATAATTCCTAGAATAATGAATATAATCATTTGAAAATTCATAGTTATTATTCTCTATTTGCTTCAATAATTTATCCTTAGAAAATACTAAACATATACCTGTTGAATTTTCTGCATATACTTCCCACATCCTATCTTTATCGTAACCCGGTTGTGGCTTAAAGGGATTTTCTTCTTGTATAATTATATTATTATTTTCAAAAATTTCAACAAAATCATTAACTTTTAAATTACCTATAAACTGAGTATTTGTAGAAAAACACGCTATTCTAACTTTAGCTTGATATTTGATAATTTCTTGATTCAAATTAGCAATTACTTGCCCTAAATCACTGCCGTCATCCCACATAGCACCTGAAGAATGATGTAAAAATTTCTCTTTCGGATCTCTAAATTCATTTAAACTACTAAATCGGAGTTTCATATACTTCAAGATATATTCTAATGCAGTACTTGATTTTGTGTAGTGATATAAAGCATCATCGCTATTGAAATATTTTTTTTGTTTTTCTTCTATATGTAAAATTTCCATCTTACTCCCCCTCCACAATCTTAATCTCTTCTTCTGTCAAGCCATACAGATTATATACCAGCTTGTCTATGGCTCGCTCCCAATGGTTTGTGTCGGCTTCGGGGTCTTTGCTCTTAGCTTCTATTATTTTATCTGCTAATTCTTCAAATGGCTCCTGCTCGGATTTTGAGAGTTGGGGAATGGGAATTTTAATCACAAATATTTTAGACATTTCCATTCCCTTATCTCCTAATTTTGCACCAATCTGTCTAAAATAAAAATTATTTACTTTTGAATTTAAAAGTGCTGTTAAAAATTTTAAATAATTTCCTGTTATTATGAAACATTTTTGATTTGTTAAGTAATTGTTATTATCAAAATATGCAATAAATTCAGAACTCATATTTGGATACACTATCTTCTCTTTCTCAAATTCTTCAATATATGCACAAGCACGCATTTCCCACCAATAATCTCCTTGGTCTTGTCTTTTTTCTGCTTTTAATTTATATTTAATCAAATGGTTTGCTATAGCAGGATAATTATCTTTCATAAATTTCCAAGCACGTTTGTAATTAACATAGCCATAACGTGGAATCGGTTCGGAAACAATACCTGTTTTATTATTTTGATTTTCATTAAGTATTGTTTTTATAGTAAATCCCTTAGGTATCATAATCAACCATAAATCGGCAAAATCCGCACGATAACGTTTTATGTCTCGACCTCTCAATATGGGTTTTATGATTTCAGCACTTTTGGGGTCTTCTGCTATTAATTCGTCTTTCTTTTTGCCGTCAATTATAAATGCTTTATTGTAACCTGTTAATACCCCACGATAAATATTAATATCCCAATCTTTGAGTGGAGTGCCGATTTCCTCAATTTTTTTCTTAATACTTTGTTCTGCGGGCGAAAGTATTATCCAGCTGTCTTTTGTAAGATTATTCAATTCAACTTTATTTTCATTCAGATATTCTCTGATGTTCATTGTTTTCTTAAAGTCCTGAGCAATTGTGCAAGCTAATGTTTTGTTTTGATTTTTCTCTTTTTGGAAAATCATTATATTAGTATCCACAGTTGCCTCTTCGAAAATGTTGGGTCCTAAATCGATTAAAATTTTCGGATTGGTAAATGAAGCAAAATAATTCCTTAATTTCTCGCCGTAAGCGGCTCTCATCCATTTGTTAGAAGTAATAAAGGCAAGATGGGCTTTGTTTTTCATCAATTGATTAGATTTTTCATAAAACAAAGTGTATATATCGCCTGTTTTTGCAAAAGTCATATATTCAATTTTAGAAAGTGTATCAGCTACCTTATTCATAGTTTGTAGTTGAATATACGGTGGATTGCCGATAACAACATCGAAACCGATAAAATCTCCATTGGCATTAAGCACTTCGGGAAACTCAAATCTCCATTCAAATGCGTTTTTATATATTGCATTGCTTTTTATTTCTTCTATTTCTTTTGTCAGTTTATCAATTTCTTTTTCAAGTTTTTCTTTTTTGCTTTCAATTTGCTTTTGCTCTTTCTTATTCAACTGAAACATAGCTTCTTGACTGAGCATATCGTATAGTTCGGCTGTTGCTTTATTCAATCTTCTTATTTTCGGGTCATTCTTGTTGATTTCAGTTCTGAAATCACTTTTGATTGAATCAATGATTTTTTCCAATCCTCTTTTTACTTCTCTGTTCTTCTCATTCTTATATTCAGCCACAAAACCACGATAAGTATCTATATCATATTTTATGCTTTTGAGAGCTTTGCTTAGGTCTGCATCAAGAGAGAAACGGCTGATTAGACTATTTCCTATTTTAATGTTTATATCTATGTTTGGTAGTGTTTCGAGTTCGGGGCTATTGGTTGAGCTATTTTTATAGTATGAACTTTTAAGCAATTCAATCCATAATCGAAGACGACAGATTTTAACAGAGTTAGGATTAATATCAACTCCAAATAAACAATTTTCGATTAAGGTTTGTTTTTCATTGAATATGGCTTCCTGCACCCTTTGACTTTCTTTATTTTTATAATGATATTCAAAAAAACCGTTCTCATCTGATATGATTAAGTCGTCATTCTCAACAATTATTTCATAATCTTTGAGCAGTTTGCCGTTTTTATCTGCAAGAATTCCCAATTCCGATTTGATTGCTATCAACTCATTCAATACCGAAACAAGAAAGTGTCCCGAACCAACGGCAGGGTCGCAAATGCGAAGTGAATTAATTATATCATTTGATATATTAATATCCATTCTGGCAATTGCATTGTATAGTTCGTCAAATTCCTTAACTTCCGGCAAATTGTTGTTCTTGAAATAATCGTTGAACTTTTGAACTACTGCCAAACGGAGTGCTTGACGGCTCATATACATTGTAATAAAACTCGGTGTAAAAAATGAACCGTCTTTATAACCGTTGATTTTTTCGAAAATCAATCCAAGAACCGAAGCATTAATTATCGTTTTGTTGTCTTCTGCAATATCCTCTCCGCCTTCACTTGAAAAATCGTAAGCATCTAAAAATTTGAACAGATAATCAAGAGGTAATAATTTGGATTTATTTTGTTTGTCTTTTTTCAGTATTGTTGTATTTATCAATTCTATTGAAGCCGAATCGTCGAGTGAATTTATTCTGATTGTTTTATGTTCTAAGTCAGATATTTCAAATAAGGAGCTATTGAGATAGGGAACATATTTGAATTTTTTCTTATTACTTGCATTTCTATCATTGATGCTAACAGCCAATACTTGATGAAAAAGTTTATATAACTCATCATAGCCCTGAATCACATCTGAATTTAGGAAAACATAGTCTTTGTTGCCTTGATGATAAGTTAGCAATAGACCTTCTAATAATTTTAGGAATAGGATACGATTAATCCAAGTCAAACTAAGTTCAAGAGCAATATTGAACAACTGTTCTTCTTTGTTATCTCCGAATGCGGATTTATCGGGAAGGTGATAAAGAGTATCTTCAACATTTAAAATATTAATTGTGTTTTCGATTAAAGAACCGGTTTGTCTATTATTTTCTTTCCTTCGTATAATATGTTTGCCCTTTTCTTTTATTTCTTCAAGCCCGATAATATAGAGCAGTTCTTTGTAGAAATTCTGATTGAGTGAATTACTATCATTTGCAAAAGATTGTTTCAATATGAAAGTAGGTGATAAAATTTTTTGCAGTGCTATTAACTTTTTATCTTCATTTAGAGCGGAATCTTCCAAAATTTCTTTATAGTTTCTTATGTCAAAATAAACACAATTTAAATCGTGTTCAATTGAAGAGATTATCTTGCCGACTTCTGCATAGAAAAATCCCGTATCCTTGTTATCATTAATATAAGTATTGTATAGATGTTTAATAGCAGTGTTTCTGTAAATAACCTTGTCGAATGAATTAGCATCAAATATAAACCATTCATAGACATTTGTAATAATCAAGTGCTTCAATTCATTATTTTTTTCATTCTCCCTCTCATCAAAATAATATAGAATAATCTCATGCAGAGCTTTACAATTCAATTTGTTTTCGGAAATCATTTCCGTTCGATTGCTCGGTCTTTTAGTTTCGATTATAACTCCAACGTTTGATTTATTGGTTTTACCGAGATGAATAACCAAATCTTTATTGTCTTTAGTATTTATTTCATATTCATTTTTATAGTAAGTATTAAGGAGGAAATCACGTATATGAGTTTTTTGATTTTCTTCGGTTTCAATTTCGTCAACATTATTAAGCAAAGTATTTAAATTTTGTTTAAACAAATTAATTTCACTTCTCAAAGTTCTTTGCTTCAAAAAAGCTTTATTTAACGATTTTTTAGGAGTATTTACAACAAGATTCATCATCCAATTCTTTTTTTAAAATATGCGACATTTGAATTAGATAAATTACGAAAAATTGATTAATCCTATAATAAAAAACTAATATATCTTACATTTCTTTTACAACGAAAACTCTTCACCACCACCATGTTTATAAAAAGTGCAAAATTATACATACCTAAATGTATGCTCAATTAATTAAAATCGCATACAGGGGATTTATTAAGCTCATTTTTTTAGTATTTTTCAAAACCAAATATGGAATAGATAATCAAAATATTAATCTGAAAATCATAAAAACATATCAAATAATTCTACCATAATTCTACCTTTTTTATAACATAATATAACATTCTATAACACTGTATGACGTTTTTCCAAATTTGTAAAATATTTTTATAATATTATTTGAGCCTAACCTACACTACGATATAGAGGATTACCAATGATTTACTGATAGCAAACAAATATATTAATGGAAATCATAATTCATATAAGCAGAATGATTTCAAATTAAAAATCAAATAATATTCAGGTTCATTATAAAATGAGCTTAGTGAGTCTTTCTATTTTAATATTAAATCTAACTACGTATATTGCAATTTTAATTGGAACAAAAATTAAAAGGTTAAACTATGAAATCAAAATCAGTTTTAGGGACAATATTAGTTGTTCTCGGAATCTTGTTTATTATTGATAATACTAGTAGTTTTGGTATAGCCGGAATTATTAGAGTGTGGTGGCCCGTTTTAATTGTTTTATTTGGATTACATTTATTTGCTAAAAAGAACCCATCATATTTAACAAGTATTTTCTTAACACTATTTGGTCTTTTGCTGTTATCGCAGAAATTGGACATAATAAAAGGAGATTTCGGCGATATATTTTGGCCCCTTGTTATAATTGGAGTTGGAATTAGTTTTTTGTTCCCAAAATGGGGTTTCCATTCTCGAAAGTATAAAAATGATAAAGATATGAATATTAACTCTGTTTTTGGTTCTATAAATAGAAAAATTGATGATAAGAATTTTGAAGGAGCTAATATTTCAGTATTATTTGGGAGTGCCGAACTTGATTTTTCTAATGCAAACATTGCAAAGGAAGCTTTATTAAACGTGGATTCCGCATTTGCTTCAGTCATTATATTTGTGCCTACTAATTGGGAGATAAGAGTTTCGGGCAGTCCGGTATTTGGAAGCATTGGAGACAAAAGAAGGCATAAGGAAATTAGTGAAAATTCACCTGTGTTAGTTATAAAAAATAATATTATTTTTGGTGGTATGGAAATTAAAGATTAACTATTTAATGATGAGATTATGAGTCAAGAAGAAAGAAAAAAGATAATTTTAAGCGGTATTCAACCCACAGGCAGATTGCATATTGGTAATTTAATCGGTGCGATTAGAAATTGGGTTGCTATGCAAGATGAATTTGAATGTTATTTTACTATTGTTGATTTACATGCAATTACTGTCAGGCAAAACCCCGCTGATTTAAGGAAAAATACTTTGGATATGGCGGCTATGCTATTAGCAGTAGGAATTAATCCGGAGAAAAGTGCCCTTTTTGTTCAATCGCAGGTTCCCGAGCATAGCCAACTCTCGTGGGTTCTGAACTGTTTTACGCCTATTGGAGATTTGAACAGAATGACGCAATTCAAAGATAAATCGTCGAAACACCCGGATAATATTAATGCAGGCTTGTTTTCTTATCCTGTATTGCAAGCGGCGGATATTTTGCTTTATCAAGCGGATTTAGTGCCTGTTGGTACTGACCAAAAACAACATTTGGAACTAACAAGGAATATAGCCGAAAGATTTAATAATGCTTATTCGCCTACTTTTGCTATTCCCGAACCGTATATACCTAAACTAGGAGCAAAGGTGATGAATTTGCAGGAACCTACAAAGAAAATGTCTAAATCCGATGATAACGAAAAAGCGACAATTTATATTACAGATAGCGATAATGAAATTAGAAATAAAGTTAAACGTGCTGTTACGGATTCGGAAGCTTTGGTAAAATATTTAGATAGCAAACCAGGTGTTTCAAATTTGATTTCTCTTTATTCAATTGCTACGGGAAAATTAGTTAAGGAAATTGAAATGGAATTTGAGGGTAAGGGTTACGGAGAATTTAAAGCAAGAGTTGGCGATGCCGTCGCTGATTATATTAATCCTATCAGAACAAAATATGAGGAAATAAGAGGCGATAAGAAAAAACTTGAAGAAGTTCTTTCGCAGGGTGCTGAACAAGCTCATAGAAAAGCATATAAAACTTTGAGAAAAGTATATAAAAAGCTCGGTTTTGTTCAGTTTTAAAATAATTAATTCGTTGTATGAATTTTATTGGTAATTAAATTAGAAAGTGTAATGCAAATATATTTAAATAATTCGTTGAGTAGGAAAGTTGAACCGTTTAAATCATTGAACAATGATGAAGTGAGAATGTATTCTTGCGGTCCTACGGTTTATAGTTATGCACATATTGGTAATATGCGAGCTTTTCTTTTTGCCGACCTTATGCAAAGAGTGTTAAGAGTTATTGGCAAATATAAAGTTCGATGGGTGATGAATATTACTAATATTGATGATAAAACAATCCGAGATAGTGCAAAGGGGAGTGATGTTTGGCTTAATGAAATGGGTGAGCAAACAGATAATCCTTTGGATAATCTGATTAAATTGACAAAGTATTATGAAAATCAATTTCTGGAAGATATTTCTAAACTGCGAATCCACCCTGAGCATTTTTATAATATGCCGAAAGCAACGGATTATATTAATCAAATGCAAGAATTAATTACAAGTATTGTTAAGAATGGTTATGGTTATGTATCCAATGGTTCGGTTTATTTCAATGTTGCTAAATGGAGAGAAAAGCATACTTACGGCAGACTTTTCAAAATTGATTTCGATAATTTTAAACCTGGTTTTAGAATGGATTCCGACCAATACGAAAAGGAAGATGTTAGCGATTTCGTTTTGTGGAAAGCAAGAAAAGAGAATGAGCCGTATTGGGATTATGAAATTCAAGGTGAAAGCTGTCCCGGACGCCCGGGCTGGCATATTGAATGCTCTTGCATGGAAAAAGAACTACTCGGTCTTCCTTTTGATATTCATACAGGTGGGGTTGATTTAAAATTTCCACATCACGAAGATGAGATTGCTCAAAGCCACGCAGGATATGGAATAGACCCGACTGTTTATTGGTCTCATAATGAGTTTCTTGAAGTTGAAGGCGAAAAAATGAGTAAATCAAAAGGCAATTTTTTTACGATTAGAGATTTGATTGATAGAGGTATTGATACTTTGGATATTCGCTATTCGATGTTGGCGGCACATTACGGTTCTGTATTTAATTTTACCTTTGATGGCTTAAAGGCGGGTCGTAAAGCGAGATTCAGAGTGCAAGATTATATTTACAAACTATTTGATAAAAGCAATGGTTCTCAAAATGTCGATGTTGATGATTTGAAAGAATCTGTTTATAAAGAATTAGCTAATGATTTACATACACCTAAAGCTCTCGGAGAATTATTTAAATTTTTAAATCATAATCACCCTGAAAATTTAAGTCAAGAATCTAAGGATAAACTGATAGAATTTTTTAAGGAATTAAACGAAATTTTTGATGTTTGGGA
>CAZVPQ010000081.1:0-8331 GCA_964628675.1 uncultured Hyphomicrobiales bacterium
AATTCATCATAATTACTATAAATCTTCTAAAAAACATAGAAGTCTCCTTTTTAATTAAAATAATTTTTTAATAATTGTTAATATCTTTTACAGCAGTATTCTTATTTTATGTAGAGACGTAACATACTACATATCTGCATGTGAAAGGCAGTACTGATGTAAAAGTTTTCACTACCCAAAATAATTTTTTGAAAATTAAATTGGTATGAAGTCTTATAAATTATTTTAACTAAATTTAGGCGGAGGCGAGATAATATCAATGACTATTGATTTATAAAAGGTAGGTAAATGTAAAAATATTGAGTTTTGAATATCTAATTTATCAATGGAAGAAACCTTGTCAATAAATCCAAAGAAAAATAGTTGATTAAAATTCCTAATTTTATCTTTAAAAATATTATTTGAGTTAAACTGTCCTTTGTAGTAATTACTCAGGTTCGAAAATAGCTCTTCTTCCTTTTTATCATTTATACCATAGAATAATATTTTATCAGTTGAGACAATCTCTTTGAATACATCATATAATTTGCCTTTGTATCTTATCTCTTTATCATTAACACGTCTGAATATTGAAGGATTCTTCAACTGAGATTTTTCTATACTAATTAATTCCAATTTATCAAGAACCGGATTTTTCAGAAAAAGAGCTTTAATTTCATTTTTTATCAAATTACTATTGTAATAATAAAAAGCAATAAATCCTATGGAATTAATGATTAGAAAAGTTAACAGCAATATTGCAAATATTTTTTTCATTTTTTTAAATTTTAAAATAAAAAGCAAACCAAATTAATCATTAATTCACATTTTTCAAAGGGTTTAGTTTTTCATCTTAATATGAATAGTTTTCACTTTGGATTTAAATTTAAATTTGCATTCATCGAAATTCGGTAATTTAAAAATAATTGTTGGATTATTGGAAAGTCCGTAACCCTCGCTAGGATAACCAAAGAAATTTTTGTTCATCCAACCGTCTTTATCTTCATCATGATGAACAGTGATAGCATATTCCCCAAAAGGCACATTGTCATAAATAATTTGTGAAGTTCTATTTGATATTTTTCCGGAAGTTTTTCTAAATGCTTTGGCTGACTTTGTTGGGAAATAATCCGGATTATGGAATAATTGGGAAAGCACAATCCCTTTATTATCAATTATATTATCAACTTCTACGATGATTTTTCCAAACTTTTGAATATTTTTTCCTGTCGCAACTGTTATAATTGCAAAAACAACAAGTAAATAAAGCAAATTCTTCAAATCTTCTGTCCCCCCGATAAGCCCACTGTTTAATAAAAATAAAATAATTATCACTGATAAACGATTAAAGCATAAAATTATTAAAGAGAAAGATTTTTTCTAATTAAAAATATTTGAATGGATAAAAAAAAGATAAGCAACAAAGGGTTAAAAATAAGAAATGTTATTTTTATCATACTTGGTACAATTTCATTAATTCTGGGAATTTTAGGGATATTTTTACCGTTATTACCAACTACACCATTTTTATTACTAACTGCCTATTTATATGCAAAAAGTTCGCAAAAACTCTATAATTGGCTTATATCAAATAAATATTTCGGAAAATATATTGATAGATATAGAAAAGGGTTGGGTGTCCCGAAAAAAACTAAAATTCTTGCAATTACGACTCTCTGGTTTACTATTATTACATCTTCAATATTTATCAGCAAAATTTTGATAGTATTATTACTGTTTTCTATAGCAGGAGCCGTTACTTATCATATAGTTAGATTGCCAAATTATATTGATAAAGACAAAAAATAATTCTATAAAAGTATTAATCTACGTTTGAAAATATCTTCATATTCAGGTGGCAGACCGAAATATTTATCTCTGAAACCATTGAGAAAATCACTTGTTTTTTTTGATAATAATTCTGTCATTTCGTCCATAGCATCTTCGGAAATCATATAAGGTAAGAACGAAAGTAGCAATTTATCATTGATGCAATGAGCAGATATTACATATTCGTTAAGTTCATTGATAGATGTACCTTTTATCATACATTTTGACAACCAATTGTCAATATTGTCATTATCTGCTGATGCAATGTCTTGCATTCTACTCTCGAGATTGACATTATTCATAAAATAATTCATAATCCTTTGATTGGATTCTTCCGATAATTCCGAGTGCATTTGTTCGACACAATCAAAACACATTGCATACTCAAAAATCACATCTTGAACATCGGAATCATTATATTTCCTAATAGCTTTTTCAACAACATATTGAGTGTCATTTACCAACAAGGGTTTATTGCATATCAAACAATTAGAAAATTTCTCATCTTTTTCAAAAGACTGAAATATTTTAGGTATCTCAATTTGTTTCGGTTCAAAATTCATCATAAAAACAATCTAATATTATCAAATCATTAAATACTAAAATAAGAAATTTATTGTATTATCTGCTTATAATGAATATGTAAAAAAATAGTTTGTGAGCCCGACTTGATTTGAACAAGCGACCTCTACCGTGTCAAGGTAGCGCTCTAGACCAGCTGAGCTACGGGCTCAATTAAATTAATCATCTTCCATCAGTTCTTTTTCTTTTTTAACGAGTAATTCATCAATTTCTTTGATAAATTTATCGGTAAATTTTTGGACTTCGTCATCGCCCCATTTTTTATCATCTTCAGAAAATTCTTTATCCTTTTCTCCTTTTTTCAAAGAGTCCATATTTTCACGTCTAATATTTCTAATCCCGATTTTGCCTTCTTCAGCTAATTTTTTACAAAGCTTGACAAACTCTAATCTTCTTTCCTCTGTAAGAGGAGGAACAGGGATTCTAATAATATTGCCATCATTTTGAGGATTAAATCCCAAATCAGCTTGCTGGATTGCTTTTTCAATTGTATTTAAAGTTGATCTGTCCCAAGGTTGAATAACTATTGTTCTTGCATCGGGTACAGATATACTTGCTACTTGAGATAATGGAGATATTGATCCATAATAATCAACTTTAATATTATCTACTATTGATGTAGAAGCCCTTCCTGTTCGGACTTTGTCTAATTGTTTATTAGTAAAATCAAGTGATTTTTCCATAGATACTTTTGTCTTATCTAAAATTTCAAGAACTTCCATAATGTCTCCTAAACAAACGAAAATAATAATTATTCAAAATTATCATTATTTAACAATAGTTCCTAATTTATCGCCACGTAAAAGGCTTTTTAAAGTACCTTTTTTATTTATATTCAATACAACAATAGGTAATTTATTCTCGCGACACAAAGTTATAGCAGTCTGGTCCATAACCTTCAAGTCCAAATCCAAAACATCTTTGTAGCTAAGCACATCGAAAAATTTAGCATTTGGGTTTTTCTCGGGATCGGAATCATAAATGCCATCAACCCGAGTACCTTTAATAATAATATCAGCTTGAATTTCTATAGCGCGAAGAACTGCGGCAGTATCCGTTGTAAAATATGGATTGCCGGTACCGGCACCGAACAAAACAACTCTATGTTTTTCAAGATGGCGAATAGCTCTACGACGAATCATAGGTTCGGCAATCTCTTCCATTTTAATAGCAGTTTGTAGTCTCGTTGGAATACCTTCTTTTTCAAGGGCATTTTGGAAAGCTATACTATTAATAACAGTAGCTAACATACCCATATAATCACCTGAAACTTTATCAATGCCGTGTGCGGCGGCTTGAATACCTCTAAAAATATTCCCGCCACCGACTACAATGCCTATTTCAACTCCGGTGTCATAAACTTCTTTTACTGCATACGCAAATTCACTTAATATATTTGGATCTATTCCAAATTCTAATTTACCCATCAGTGCTTCGCCACTGAGTTTCAGTAAAATACGCTTATGAGCTTTTTCCATAGTTTCTTTCTAAATTAATCTAATGATTCACCAAGAAAATATCTTATAAATTGGCGAATTTTAATATCTTTTCCAAATTCATTAGAAATCTCTTTTATAACATCATTTACAGTTTTAGATGAATCTTTAACAAATTGTTGTTCTATCAAACAATTTTCTTGGAAGAATTTATTTAATCTACCTTCAGCAATTCTTGCGGCTATTTCGGGTTTTTTGCCTTCGGTTATAGCGGCTTCGGCATAGATTTCTTTTTCTTTATCAATAACATCTTTAGGAACTGAGTCCTTATCAATAAAAGAAGGGTTCATCGCGGCTATTTGCATAGCTATATCGCGAATCATTGAAATTGCTTTTTCTGTTGGATTTGATTCCGATATTTCGATTAATACTGCTAATTTATTACCCGCATGAGTATATTCTGCAATAAAACCATCGGATACTATTTTTTGAAATCTTCTTGTTTCTATTTTTTCACTAAATTTAGCAAGAATACCATTATAAAGTCCACCGATAGTATCAGTGCCTACTTTTAAGTTCATTAAATCATCAATAGATTGAGCTTCATTGATTAATAGCGAATCGCAAACTTGCTGCGAATAGTTGACAAATTCTTCGTTGCGAGCAACAAAGTCAGTTTCACAATTTATTTCTACAATTGCGGCATTATTTCCATTAGTCGAAGTTTTTGCAACAATAAGACCTTCATTAGCCGATCTGTCTTGTCTTTTGGTCAAAGAAGCGGCACCTTTTTTCCTTAAATATTCAATTGCTTCTTGGAAATCGCCATCATTCTCTACCAATGCTTTTTTACAATCTCCCATACCTGAACCGGTTTTATCTCTAAGCTCTTTAACCATTTTAGGTGTTATTTCAGCCATTTTAATTCCTTAATTTAATAATAATTCCAATTATAATTTATTTATTATCTTCAGATTTAACATCTTTTGATATTGTCTTATTTTCATTTTCGGGATTATGTGTTTCATTGTCCGCTTTGGTGTTAGTTGTTGGTTCAACCTTGGATTTTCTTTCTCTAAGTTTTCTTTTAATCTTAGGTTGCCTTTCCTTTTGACCTTCTTTTTCCTTAGAAATTCTATGAGATTCAGCATCTTTTTCAGCCCTTTTTGCTTTAGCAATAGTTTTTCCTTCAATAACGGCATCAGCCAAAACTTTGGAAATTAAATCAATTGCTTGATTAGAATCATCATTGCAAGGTATTGGATATTCAACGTCTTCGGGATCGCAATTTGTGTCAACAAGAGCAAATACGGGAATACCTAAAATCTTAGCTTCCTTAACAGCTAAATGCTCTTTTTTAATATCAGCAATAAACAAAGCACCGGGGAGACGAGTCATATCTTCAATTCCACCAAAAACATTTCTAAGTCTATCTCTTTCACGAGTCAACATAAGTCTCTCTTTTTTGGTGATTTTTTCAAAAGTTCCGTCAACTTCCATTTTGTCAATACCTTCAAGGCGTTTAATACTTTTTCTAATTGTAGCAAAATTTGTCAACATACCTCCAAGCCAACGCTCAGTAACATAAAACATTTTGCTGTCTTTTGCATATTTTTCGATTGATTCTTTAGCTTGATTTTTAGTTCCAATAAAAAGTACAATTTTACCTTGAGAGGACAAATCATAGATAGCTTGTCTTGCAATATCAATCATAATTTGTGTTTTTCTAAGGTCTAAGATATGAATCCCGTTTCTTTCCATAAAAATGAATTGTTCCATTTTGGGATTCCATCTACGTGTTAGATGGCCGAAATGTGCTCCGGCGGCGAGTAATTGTTCAATTTGAACAAAATGTTTCATAATAACTCCTATTTGTTGTGTTTAACTTCTGCTCCGTTCAACTTATTTGCACAGTATTAAATACCACACACAAATAATCCGGGAACATGCTTATTATTTATTTTTATACAATTTAAGTGGAAAAACCAAACTGATAAATCAGTAGAGAATA
The DNA here is from genome assembly GCA_964628675.1 of uncultured Hyphomicrobiales bacterium. Classification (GTDB taxonomy): domain Bacteria; phylum Bacteroidota; class Ignavibacteria; order Kapaibacteriales; family UBA2268; genus CAZVPQ01. The sequence goes on from CAZVPQ010000081.1 coordinate 5,839, forward strand.
TCCACGAAAATAGCGAAAGAATATTAACGTTTTGAAAATTGGAAACGTTTACGAGCTTTTTTGCGTCCGTATTTTTTACGTTCAACCATTCTCGGGTCTCTTGTTAATAATCCTGCATCACGCAATGAATGGTGAAATTCTTCATCAAATTTTACTAATGCTCTACTTATACCTAATAAAACGGCACCGGTTTGTCCGGTTTTGCCACCACCTTTTACAGTAACAAATAAATCAAATTTGCCTTCATTTTTAGTTACGGCAAACGGTTGCAAAATTTTTGTTCTTGAAGTTTCGACAGGAAAATATTCCTCAAAGCTTCTTTTATTAACAATAATTTTACCTGTCCCTGGCAAAATACGGCATTGGGCAACTGCTGTTTTTCTTCTACCGGTAGCACTTGCAATTTTCATCTATAAAACTCCATAATGTAAAATTAAAATTTTCATTTAATATTTTAGTTCAAAAGTTTCTGGCATTTGAGCTGTATGAGTATGCTCAGGACCGGCATAAACTTTTAAATGTTTAATTATTTGTCTTCCAAGTCTATTTTTGGGCAACATACCTTTAACAGCGTGCTGAATTACAAATTCAGGTCTTGCTGCCACTAAGTCTTTGAATGATCTAAATTTGCCTGCACCTGGATAGCCGGAATGAGAAAAATATTCTTTTTGCTCGTACCTTTTTCCAACCAACTGGACTTTATTTGCATTAATTACAATTACAAAATCACCACCATCAATATGGGGTGTAAAAGAAGGTTTGTGTTTGCCGCGAAGCAATACTGCAACCTGAGTTGCCAAACGCCCTAATGTAATATTTTCTGCATCAATTACCCACCAACGTTTATCAACGTCTTCTTTACGCAACGATTTAGTTATCTTTGCTGAGGATTCCACTGAATTCTCCTATTAATATTTATTTTATATTTACAACTATCAAAGATTACAAAAGTAAAGACTATTTTGCTTAATGGCAAATTATTTTTTAATTTTTTTTATAATCATTCAATTATTTTTCTCTTTTCTGTTGTTTTTTTTAAGTTCTTCCAAATCTTTTATCAAATTCCGGCAAGGAAAGTTCAATTACTATCGGTCTGCCGTGGGGACAAACATAAGGCATTGAGCATTTAAAAAGATTATCTATTAATTTTTTCATTTCAATTTCTGATAATATATGACCGGTTTTTATTGCTGATCGACAACCATAAGATGCCGCTAAATTGTCTCTTTTTGAATTATTATAAATTCGATCATATTCCGAATATTGATCTATTATGCTTTTGAATGAATTTCCTTCATCTCCTGCAATTATATCTAAAGGTATTGCTGAGATTTCAATTTTCTTATTGGTTAAATTACTAAATTCAAAACCTAAATCCTTAATATCTTTTTTGATTTCTTCTAATATTGATATTTCTGTCGAATTCAACTCAACTTGGATTGGGAAGAGTATTTGTTGAGAATTCGTAAATTCGTGATTCATAACTTTGATGGCTTTTTCATAAAGGATTCTTTCGTGAGCCGCATGTTGGTCAATGACCATTACGCCTTTTGCGGTCTGCATAAATATATATTTGTTATGCAATTGCCAAAACATTTGTGTTGATTTTTCAAAATTTTCATCTTTGATTTGATGGGAATAATTATCTTGTACATTTTGTATATTCTCAGATGTATTTTTTGAAAATAATTCGTCAAATGCTGTTTTAAAGTTATTACTTGATGATTTATTATCAAAGTCTAATCTATCTTTTTTTTGTCCTGACGTATAATTCAATTTAAGAGTATCTGTCTTGAACTCTTTGGATCTTTCTATAGTTGGTTCTACTATTTCGCCGGTTAGCTTATTGACTAAGATGATTTCACCATCGTTTTTTAAACCATCATTGAATTTTTCAATCGGATTTTGAGCGAATTTACTTGTTAAATTAATTTCAGGAGCTAAATTCTTACCTTGCAATGCATCGTTGACAGCTCTATTGACTAAATTGTAAACCATTCTTTCGTCTTCGAACTTAACCTCGTGTTTCTGCGGATGGACATTAACATCAACCAATTTTGGGTCTAAAATTAAATTTAAAATGAAAAAAGGGTGAGATCTTTTTTCAAGCAAATGTTCGAAAGCTGAAAATACAGCATGATTCAAAGCCTTGCTGACAATATTTCGATTATTTAAAAATAAATATTGTCCTGTTCGAGATTGCTTGGCTAAAAGCGGTTCGCCAACAAAACCTTTAATTGTTAAGAGATTATGTTCATAATTAACAGGAATTAGAGAATTTGCGATTTTCTTTCCTAAAACGTCTCTAATTCTCTGCACTTTATCCGTAGCTTTAGTATCAAATATTAGTACATCATCGTCATAAAATGTAAATCTGATGTTAGTATTGCTTATTGCAAATTTAATCATTGTATCTGAAATGTAACGAAATTCCGTAATATTGGATTTCATAAATTTGCGTCTGGCAGGAATATTAAAAAAAAGATTTTTAAC
>CAZVPQ010000082.1:0-8281 GCA_964628675.1 uncultured Hyphomicrobiales bacterium
GTCAAAAAATATGAAAAGAAAATCTTTAGCTTTTTTAATTATTATTTTATCTATCAGTTAAAATTTTTAAGATGACTTCTTTTTTCTCATTTGCTCGTTTAAGAATTTCTTCAGCTTCAGTTAGAATTCTTTTATTAAAATCTTCGTCTTTAATTCCGGGCATATTAATCAATACGTTTTTGTATGCTCCCCAAATACCTGTCAGCAATGCGGCGGCACCAACTTCAACATCTGATTTGGAAGCAATATTTCCATATTTCGCAGTTTCTATCATAGAATCCCAAGCAGAATCACCAATTCGCATAGTAGTCAAAGGTACTTCTATAGCTTTTTTCAAGCCGTCTTGCATCTTTTGGAATCTAAGTTCTTTTTCTTCATCAGTATTTTTTGGTAATCTAATAGCATCCATATAATCATTAAAAGCATTAGTATCTGCATCAATCATTGGGATAAGTTTATTTGTTGTTTCAAAAAGGGTTGGTATAATCTGACGCATATTGCCTTCAACATCTTCAAATTTTCTTATGCCTTGTGTCAGTCTCGATACCATAGTTGCCAAGCCTACTCCGACAGCGGCAATCAAAGCCGACGCCGAACCGCCTCCGGGAGCAGAAGTTCTTGCGGCAATACTTTCTACAAATTGTCGAGTAGTTAAACTTGCGAGTGGCTCATTACTCTCTTCCTCAATCATATATTCAATAATTTTCTTTTTAGGGTCAAAAGGAGTAACTGAATTCCATCCCAGCCTATCTATAACTAATTGTACTTTCTGTGCTTCATCAATTAAAAATAGATTTTCCTTCTCTATGTAATAATCAGCTGCCATCATCACAGCTTCTAAAGGTATCAAACCGACTATTTCCGAACCACCTACACCAATTTTAAGCTCTTTTGCAAGTGTTTTGCATTCTTCATAAAAGATATGTGGTGAAGTAACTTTATAATTAGTTAAGTTGGCAGATATTTGAGCAGTATTGTAATCATCGACCCACCAACCTAATGCCTTAACTTCTTTAAATTTACCGGGTTTGTCATTGCCTCTGCCCGCTTCTCTCAAATCCAAAGCAATACGATGAGCTTGGTTATGAGTACCATATATATTGACATTGTATGCAATCAAGAAAAATCTTGCACCTGTTGCAGTGGCTCCCCAAGACGGAATAAATTCGGCAGGACCGAAATCGGGTTTCCATTCGGGTTTATATATTTTTTCTTTAAATGCTTCATATTCGCCTTTTCGTATTTGAGGCAATTTTTTTCTATATTCAACAGAAGAAGCTTCTTCGTACAGATAGATAGGCAATCCAAGTTCTTTACCGGCTTTTTTGCCGAAAGCTTTGGCACATTCGACACATTCTTCCATTGTAACATTAGCAACGGGAACAAAAGGACAAACGTCCATTGCGCCCATTCTCGGATGTTCTCCGTGTTGCTTTGACATATCAATTAATTCTTTTGCAACTTTGGCAGAATTAAAAGCACCTTCAACAACCGCTTCAGGTGAACCAACAAAAGTATAAACTGTCCTATTAGTGGATTTACCCGGGTCAACATCTAACAATGTGCAACCGTCAGTATTTCTAATTGCATCTGCGATAGTATCAATAATTTTTTTATCTCTTCCTTCTGAAAAATTCGGTACGCATTCTACTATTTTTTTCATATATCCATTGTTCAATTAGTTAAACTTATTTCTTTTTTTTATTGTTTTTTTAATATCCGGTTTAATCTCTAAATTTTCCTCAACAGGAGGAACTCTTTGAGATTTATACTTATAAATTTTAACTAAATCAATACCGTTAATCCATCTTTCAGTATTAATATCCTTAGGAAAAATCAAAGTTGCATCATTCATAATTCTAATTTTTTCAGCAACCGGAACTCTTTTAATTTGAAGATGAATTCTTCGTCGAGTGGTTAAATTGGCTATATCTTCGTCGAGTTCGCTCATATCCATTTTGCCATTTTTTTCTTGCAAAGTTATTGAATCTTTGACTGCAACTTTATGGTAAATCAAAACTGCTGGCATAGAAGTCAAGGACATATCAATATCGGCATAAGTGGCAGTTACGGATTCACCGTTTTCATTTTCGGCTACTATCACTAAATTCAATTTATCTTTTTTTGATAACCCTTTCAGATAAGGTTTTAAAATATCGGCAAAATCAAAAGCCAAATGATATCCGGTGCTTTGCTTAGATCTAAAAATAAATTTTGTTGATTGAAAATTAACTTTTTTTGCTAATTCAACGGTATTAATTTTAATTTCAGCAATTTTTTCCAAATCTTGAGCAATAGACAAATCAAAAGACATCAAGATTACAATAAAAAGCAATATTAACCTTTTCATAATACGTCTCTTATGTTGTTTTACAATTTAATTAATTTATTAACATAATTATTTTTTCAAAAATAGACTTTTATTTTTTGAATAAAAAACAATTATTATAAGATTAATTCGATATTTGATTTAAAAAATTAATAAATAATTTGATTAGAACTATTTTTTTACTAATTTTCATAGTTTTAATGGGGTTAATTTTTCAATTTCCAGTGAGGAATGTATTATGCAAAGAATTATGCTAAAATCAAAAATACATAGAGCCAGAATTACTGAGGCAAATCTATATTATGAAGGTAGCTTTACAATAGATGAAGAAATATTGGACAAAGCTGATATAATCCCTTATGAAAAAGTCTCGGTTGTGAATATTAATAATGGGGAAAGATTTGAGACTTATGTTATTCCCGGCAAAAGGGGCAGTAAAATCTTTTGTCTAAATGGTGCTGCCGCACGCAAAGGTGCGATTGGAGATGAAGTAATTGTGATAAGTTATATTATGCTTGACCCGGAAGAGCTAAAAGATTTTAGACCTTCTTTAATATTTGTTGATAGGAATAATAATATCATTGATAAATCTTTTGAAACAAGTCCTCAAAAGCTAATCAGTAAAAATTGAATTATGGATACTAAAAATATGAATAACTTCTCGGTGATAATTCTTGCCGCAGGTCAAGGGAAACGTATGCGAGACGAATCTAATGCTAAGGTTATGGCAAATTTAGCAAATAAACCTTTAATTAGATATGTTCTTGATCAATCGGATTTGTTAAATCCTCAAAAGATTGTTGTTGTTGTTGGTTATCAAAAACAAAGGGTTATTGAATATATTAAATCTTATCGGAGCGATATTGTTTTTGTTGAACAAAATGAACAACTTGGGACAGGACATGCAGTTGATCAGACCGAAAAGATTTTTAGAAACTATTTTGATGATATTCTTATTCTTTGTGGTGATGTTCCGAATTTGAGGGCATCTTCATTGAATAAATTCATTAAAAATCATAATGATACATCGTCTGATATTTCGGTTTTATCTACGATTGCTAAAATTCCATTTGGTTATGGCAGAATAATAAGAGACGATAATGGAAACTTCATCAAAATTGTTGAAGAAAAAGATGCAAGCGACCAAGAAAGAAAAGTTAATGAGATTAATAGCGGTGTTTATCTTGTGAAATCGACATTATTGTTTGATGCTTTGAAGAGTATATCTAATAATAATGCACAAGGAGAATATTATTTGACTGATATTATTGATATTTTAAAAAGTCAAAACTTAAAAGCTATGGCTTTCAATGTTGCTGAATTTGATGAATTGCAAGGTGTAAATTCACCTGAAGATTTATTAAGAGCTGAGAAATATTTAACTAAATTAGTTTAAAAATAGATATTATGTTGAAATCAATTAATCATATTGGAATAGCCGTCAAGAATTTGGACGAGAGTTTAGAAACTTTTAGAAAAATATTTGGTTTTAGTGATGTCCATAGAGAAATAGTTGATAATCAAAAGGTTGAAGTTGCTTCTTTTGATATTGGAGATGTAAAAATTGAATTGACCTCTCCAATGAGTGATGATTCTCCCATTGCTAAATTTTTAGTTAAACAAGGGGAAGGTATCCACCATATTGCGTTTGAATCCGATGATATTGAATCTGAATTAAATAATTTGTCTAAAAATGGGATTAAACTGATAAACGATGAGCCGAAATCAGGTGCTCATAATATGCTAATTGGTTTTTTGCATCCGAAATCGACGAATGGTGTGCTAATGGAAATTTGCCAACCAAAATAAAAACATTTGTATAATTAATGAGAAAAGTATGAATAAAAAAATAGTATTAATAGTTTTGTTAGTTTTTGGATTTATTAGTATTGCAAAATCCGAAGAATCAATAATAATAAAATCTGCAAAGACAGAATTAAATAGATTTATGGAGGGAATGAAATCTCAAAAATATCCTCCTTATTTTATTGCTTATGGGATTAGTGATGTAAAATCCACAACAATTTCAGCATCTTTTGGAAAAATAATTAATAATTCAACTACTAAAAAGCGGGTCCTTGATATAGATTTACGAGTTGGGGATTACCAATTGGATAATACTCATATAATAAGAGGTCAAGCTTTTAGTTTTGGCTTTCGTGGCGGGAGCATTGCACTTCCTATTGAAAATGACGAACTTGCACTAAGAAATGCTATGTGGTATGCAAGCGAAAAAAAATACAAAGATGCTGTAGAACGCTATCAAAAAGTTTTGACAAACAAAGAAGTTAAAGTTAAAGAAGAGGATTCTTCGGCTGATTTCTCACACGAAACTCCAAATAAATACTTTGGTAAAATAATCACGCTTCAATTCGATAAGCAAAAATGGGAGAATATCATTCGTAATGTATCTGCTGTATTTGCTAATTACAGTTGGTTATATTCCGGTTATGTAACACTCAAAGTAGAAAACACAACAAAATACTTAGTCAGTTCCGAAGGTAGCGAAATACAGATGAGTGAACCATATGTTAGGGTTTTTATTTCAGCAAAAACGAAATCCAATGATGGAATGAGTTTGCCTCTTTATAGAAGTTTCTTTGCTTTTGAACCGAAAAATTTACCCAAAGAAAAAACTTTGATAGATGCGGCTGAAGGATTAGTTAAAATATTAGATAATATGCGAATAGCTCCATTGATGTCCACTTATTCGGGTCCTGCAATTTTATCCGGCGAAGCCGCGGGTGTATTTTTTCATGAAATATTCGGTCATCGAACCGAGGGACACAGAATCAAAGATCCTAAAAATGCACAAACATTTAAGGGCTTCTTAAATAAGGAAATATTACCTAAATTTTTAAATGTTGTCTTTGATCCTACTTTAAAAGAAATTAGGGGTAAAAAATTATCAGGTTATTACAAGTACGATGATGAAGGCGTAAAAGCTCGAAAAGTAGATATTGTCGATCACGGTATATTTAAGAGTTTCCTAATGTCTCGAATTCCAATAGATGGATTCTCGCATTCTAATGGTCACGGGAGACGGCAAGCCGGTTATAAGGCAGTATCGAGACAATCGAATTTAATTGTTAAATCTGATAAAACAATGCCGTTAGATGAATTAAAAAACAAACTCAGGGAAGAATGCAAAAAACAGGAAAAAGAATTCGGACTTTATTTTGTTAAGGTACAAGGAGGTTTTACATTTACCGGCAGGTCAATACCTAATTCTTTTAATGTAAATCCATTGTTAGTTTATAAGGTTTTTGTTGATGGACGTCCGGACGAATTGGTAAGAGGAGTTGATTTAATAGGTACTCCATTAACAACGTTTTCAAATATTGAAGCCGCCGCTGATGATTTAGGAGTATTTAACGGTATTTGCGGGGCAGAATCAGGTGGAGTACCAGTGTCTGCATCTTCTCCTTCTTTATTGGTTTCAAAAATTGAAGTGCAGAAAAAATCAAAATCGCAAGCTAAATTACCAATTTTGCCTTCACCGGATAAAAAAATTAATCCATAATTAATTAAAGTATATTATGTATCAAATATTGTTCACGGAAAAACAATATATAAAAAATAAAGTGTTACTTGTACTTGTTTATATAAGTAGCTTAATACCTATGGTAGTTATGTCAATAGCACTTGTTCAGCAAATACTATACAAGGAATCTTTTGGTAATCATCCCGTATCAGATTCGACTCTAATTGTATTATGGATAATTTCTATTTTATTTGCGATTGCGTTAATATATCTTTTTAGGTTCAGTTATATGAAAATTGAAATCAGTACTAATGGTTTTCATTATAGATATATACCTTTCCATAGGTCAGAGAAAAATATTTTACCCAAAGATGTTTCAAGTTATGAGATTGTCGATGTAAAGCCGATAAGGGATTATGGTGGTTGGGGTATCCGTTATAATATATCAGGCAAAGGCAAAGGTTATATTTTCTCGGGTAATAAAGGCGTAAGATTTACTTTAAGGGATAATAAAAAAATTCTATTTACTACAGAAAAAGCGGAATCAATGGAACTTGCTTTAAACAAAGTTTTTATTAAATTTAATTAAAAAAAGGAAATTTTGATGAAATCGATAAAAAGAAAATTATTTTCAATATCTATAATACTGATAATTTTAGGAATCAATAATCTGTTTGCAGACAATGGAATCCGACAAGCTATGAAAGATGAAATACAAAGATCTTTGGACAAGTTACATCTTAAAACATTAGCGAAACCATATTATATTGAATATTCGTTAACATTTAGAAATGTTTATTCAATTAAAGCTACTCTTGGAGATTTGACCGAATCAGGAAGCACAAGTAATGCTTTTTTGAATGTTGGATTAAGAGTAGGTAATTATAAAACTGATAATACCAATTTTCTTGATATAGGTTTTAGTTTTTTTGGGAGTGGTGATGACGAAGAAAGATTTACAAATAAGCAAGTTCCATTAGAATTGGATTATAATTCATTAAGACGTGAGCTTTGGTTATCAACCGATGCGGCTTATAAACAAATAAGCGAAATCTATACTAAAAAATTGGCAACGTTAAAAAACCGAACTCGAAAAGATACAACTCACGATTTTATTAAAATCCCAGCTGTAAAATTGTATGACACAGTTTCAGTGCCTGAATTTAATCAATCAAAATTTGAAAATATAGCAAGAGTTTTATCTAAAATATTTATCAACCATCCTAAAATTGCTCAATCATCTGTAAGTATTGAGTATTTGCCGACTAGAATATATTTTGTTAACTCCGAGGGAAGAGAATATATTAAAGATGACTTTTATATTGGACTTGAAGTTGTTGCAGCTACCCAAGCTGATGACGGCATGCCGTTAAGTGAAAGTTATACGGCATTTAGTAAACATCCTGCCGGACTTCCTGATTTGGATTCACTTACAAAAGCAGTAGAGAATATTGCCGGAGAATTAGACAAACTAACTCAAGCTCCAACTTTAGACGAGGCTTATTCTGGTCCTGTGCTTTTTGAAGGACAAGCGGCATGCGAAATATTTGCTCAGGTTTTTGCCCCAAATTTGGTTACTCAGAGGTCTCCAATGACTGAAAGAGGGATTCAAGAAAGTGATAGATACACAGCGTTTCAAACTAAAATTGGCGGCAGAGTTTTACCGGAATTCCTATCAATTGAAGCAATACCTAATAAAAAGAAAATTGATAATAGCGAACTTTTAGGTTATTATCGTTTTGATGAAGACGGAGTCCTTGCTCAAAATGTCAATCTTGTTAATAATGGTTTTCTAAAAAATCTACTTTCTTCAAGAGTACCGACCAAGAGAGTAAGAAAATCCAATGGACATAAACGAGGTGGTGCCGCAATGCTTAGCACAATAGAAATGACAGGAGATAAAGCACATATTAAATCCGAAAAAAACTTGATTAAGCGAATGCTTAAATTATGTAAAGATAGGGAGCTTGATTTTGGTATTGTTATCAAAAAGATATTAGATCAAAATATTCAATACACTACTTTGATGAGGATTACGGCTGGTACATTTCCTATGATGCAAGGTGATTCAAAGAAATCCATTATTGAGGCATACAAAGTATATCAAAATGGCAAGGTGGAATTGATAAGAGGAGCAGAATCTAAAGGGATTACGGTGCAATCTTTCAAAGATATTTTGGATATTGGAAATAAATCCTATATTTTGAATTATTTAGCTCCATCAATCACTTCGCCTTATTTCACTGGTGGCAGTCAATTTGTAGGTGCTTCTATGATTATTCCTGATTTATTATTCGAAGATGTTGAAATAAAACCAATTGAATCTGATTTTATTAATCCTCCTATATTAAAAAATCCACTATCAAAAATTAAGTAAACAATATTATAAATTAATAAATGAGTGTTATGGCTAAATTAGAAAATGAGAATGTACTGGTTTTGAAGATGACTCTAAAACCCAGACAACG
>CAZVPQ010000083.1:0-8265 GCA_964628675.1 uncultured Hyphomicrobiales bacterium
TAAAGCAAATTTCAAATAATTTAAGTATAATTTATAAAATTATTTTAAACTAAATAAAAGAAAAATTTGTTAATTTCCTTAAATGTAAGTTGCAATTTGATATTTGTTGGAGGATTTTATGGATTTAAACATAACTTGGTTTATACTTCTTATAGTATTATTTATCGGATATGCAGTTTTAGACGGCTTCGATTTAGGTGTTGGTATGGTTCACATTGGTTTAAAACAGGATAAAGATAAAAGGATACTTTTGAATTCAATTGGTCCTGTTTGGGACGCTAATGAAGTATGGCTAATTACTGCAGGAGGTGCTTTATTTGCGGCTTTTCCTGATGTTTATGCAACGATATTTTCGGGATATTATATTGCATTTATGTTGTTTTTATTAGTAATTATCGGACGTGCGGTTTCAATTGAATTTAGGTCCAAAGTAGATAGCAACAGTTGGAAAAAAACTTGGGATATTGTTTTTTCTGTTTCAAGTTATCTGATTGCATTATTATTGGGAGTAGCACTGGGAAATATTATAGTAGGATTGCCTATTGGTGCGGATAAAGAATTTTTAGGAAATTTTTGGACTTTGCTAAACTCATATTCTGTTTTCTTGGGTTTGACAGTAGTTGTGATGTTTAGATTGCACGGCAGATTGTATCTTTTGCTTAAAACCGAAGATGATTTACAAAAAATAATTCTGAAAAAAGTGATGTTATCTTGGATTATATTTGTTCTATTTTATATCGGATTAACATTTTGGACTTTATTTGGAATTTCATATTCTCTAAATAATTTTAATGATAATTCAATTTGGTATCTGATTCCCGTTTTGAGTTTCTTGGCAATAATTTTAATTCCGATATTTGTTAAGCAAAAAAAATATTTATTAGCTTTTTTGATGTCTTCAATTTCTGTGGCATTTTCGGTAGTATTGGCAGGTTTGACAATTTATCCTAATTTGGTGATTTCAAATATATCAAAAGGATTTTCACTAACGATATTCAATGCTTCTTCGTCGAATCTAACTTTATATACAATGTTTATTATGGCTTGTATAGGTATCCCATTAGTTTTGGTTTATAAATTTATTGTGTATTCTGTTTTTAGGGGGAAGGTCAAACTGGACTCATCTAGTTATTAATTTATTGATATTTTTTTAGTACTGATATTTTTAAAATAAAATTTTCGAAAAGAATATAAACAAAATTGAAATATTTTATTAATTTTGTATTCATTATTTTTTGAAATTGAATAATGGCGCATTTGTCTAGCGGTTAGGACGTCCCGAATGCTTTCGGGATAACAGGGAGTTTGAAATTGAAAAGAAAAAATAATGGCGCATTCGTCTAGCGGTTAGGACGCTGGCCTCTCACGCCGGTAACAGGGGTTCGATTCCCCTATGCGCTACCAAACCATTTTTTTAAATCTAATTAAACCTTTTTGATTATTTTCTTATCTAAGATAAAAGAAATAATTATATTTGGAATTATTATAATGTATAGCGGTATTTTATCATTGGTGCAAGTAAATGACAAAGAAATTATTACCGATTATTTGACCGGTAATAAAGAAAAAGCGGCAACTGCTTTTGTTCGCAAATATCAGAATTTTGTGTTTTCGACTGCTCTGAGATATTTGAAATCTTATGATGATGCAGACGATGCGGCGCAAGAGACTTTTATTAAAGCACTGAACAACTTGCATAAATTTAGAGCTGAAAGTTCTTTAAAAACTTGGCTTTATAGAATTACGGTTAATATTTGCTCTAATATCAGCAGGAAGAAAAAAATCTTATCTGTTTTCAAAAGTTATAATGAAGAAGACGATGATTATTTCAACATTCCTTCGACGGATAAGACTCCTGAAGAATTGTTCGAAAATAAAGAATTTGAAGAAGTGTTTTTGAAAATATTGACTAAACTGCCTGAAAAACAAAGAGAAACTTTTGCTTTGAGGTACTTTGATGAATTGCCTTATGAAGAAATATCCAAAATGTTGGGAACAAGCGTCGGAGGATTGAAAGCTAATTATTTTCAAGCTGTAAAAAAATTAGCCGATTTATTGAAAAAAGATATTAATTTTATGTAGGTGGAATTATGGAAAATAAAAATACTATATTAACTTATGACGAAATGCAAGATTTACTTGCCGATTATATTTTCAATAGAGTTTCGGAAGCAGACAAGGTATTGTTTGAAAAGTCTTTACCAAATTATGAAGATATTCAAAAGGAAATTGCAGACGTCAGAGCAGTATTCAATAGAATGGAAAAAATGGATATTGATAAAAAAATATCTAAGCACACAAGAAATCTTTCTGTTAAAGTCAACAATAGATTAGCTTCTAATCCGCGAAGTAGAAGATTTAGATTAGTAAATAAATATTTAATTCCTACTTTTGGGGTAGCTGTAATCATTGTTTTATTTATGACTCACGATTTCAATCAAAAAGAGAATACACATCTTGCTCATAAGACTTTTACAACTCAAAATTTTATTAAATTCGATGAAAACGATTTTAAAAATTTGAATACTGCCGAGCTATCAGACAATTTGTTATATTCCGATAAAAATTATCTTGCTGAATTAAATTCGGAGGGTATAAATAGCAAGTATGATGAGACTATTAACGAATTTTTTTCCGAAAGTGATCTTAATAAAATTAATAATATGAAAGATTTAGGTTTTAATTCACAGTATGATTTGTTTTCACCTATATCTTCCTTAGATGAAGACGATATTCAATATTTATTAGAGGAGATTCAAAATGCAAAATTTAATTCATAAAACGCTTATTATATCTTTTGTCGTTTGCCTATTTTTAATTAATAATTCGCTCCATGCACAACCACCGAGAATGGCTCAAGAGAGAATTATGCAGATGAAAAAGATGAAATTACTTGAAATATTGGATTTAAATGAAAAACAATCCGATAAATTTTTAATTAAATATACGAGTTGGGAAAAGAAATTAAAATCACAGAATGATAAAATTGATAAACTATCCAATGATTTATTTGAATTGTTACAAGACAAAGGTTCGGAATCTGAAATTGTAAAATTGTCCGATGAAATAATAAAACAAAGAGCAAGATTCACTAAAATGCAAACTGAAAAACTAAAAGATTTCCAAGCATTATTAAGCAAAAAGAATTTTGCTAAATTTTTAGTTTTCGAAAATAGATTTATCAAAGAATTGGGTCGAATGATGATGAGGTTCAGAGGCGGTAAAGGCGGCAAAGGTATGATGAGAGGACGTTGAGTATATTTTTAGTTTTGGATTGTTAAAAGATAAGAGCTGTTTTGTGCAATAATATATTTTTTTAATATCTCAAATGTTTCTATTTTTGAATTCAGAAAATTGCAAAAGCAAGAAATTTTCATTCGGGGTGTAGCTCAGTCCGGTAGAGTACTACGTTCGGGACGTAGGAGTCGAAGGTTCAAATCCTTTCACCCCGACAAAATACAAAAAATAGAATGTTTTAATATCCAAACTTTATATTTGTTGTAATCAATCTAATCATTTAGTTTTGTTAAAATAATTGAAACGATTTAAAATAATCGTATTATTTGTTTAATAGAGGAGTGAACAAATGCAGAATATATTGAGTGTTGATGAGATGCGACAGGCGGATTCATCGGCAATAAATGAGTATAATATAGCCGGCGAACTATTGATGGAAAACGCCGCAAGATCATCTGCGGAATATATTGATGATTTTTTAGTTGATAATAATCTTGCCGATCCAATGATTGATATTATTTGCGGTAGCGGAAATAATGGGGGAGACGGTTATGCTCTAACGAGACATCTACACGAAAAGTATTCGATTAGAGTGTTTTGGATTGGTAGCATTGAGAAAATGACAGAGGAAACAAAAAATAATTTCCTTGCACTTGAAAAATTAGGAATAGATTTGCAACATATTTCTTCTGCTGATGAATTGGAAAATTTTAATTTTTCGGAAGATTGCGTTATTGATGCAATGATTGGAGTTGGCGGTTCAGAAAACATTCGTGGAATAGCTCTTGATATTTTAAAGAAATTAAATTTTAATCCTGCTCTGAAAATTGCAATAGATGCTCCGACAGGTCTTAATACAAATACAGGACTAGCCGGTGAATATTGCTTTAATGCCGATTTAACAGTAACAATGTTTGCCGTTAAAACGGGAATGTTACTAAATGACGGTCCCGATGTATGCGGTGATATTTCGGTGGCTTATTTGGGTGCCCCGGATAAAATAGGAAACAAATTTGCTAAAATATATTTGTTGGAAGATGAAGATATACAGACAATTTTGCCGACAAGGAAAAGAATAAGTTCCAAATTTGATTATGGTAGAGTTTTGGTTGTCGCAGGTTCCAAACAATTTCCCGGTGCGGCGGCTTTGAGTGCAAATTCTGCAATTATTAGCGGTGCGGGACTTGTGCATTTGTATTCAACAATTATCCATTCTTTTGTATTACCCGAAGTGATACCTCATCTTTTACCCGAAACATCTGAAGGGTCTATATCGGAAACAGCATTAGAACAAATTCTCAAAGATTCTAAAAATGCAAATGTTGTAGCTATTGGACCCGGATTGAGCAAGAACAAAGAAACAATTGCTTTAGTAAAAAAACTTATTGATAAATTATCGTCTGATATTTCTATTGTTGTTGATGCAGACGGACTTTTGGCTATAGACAAAAATTCAAAATTGAGAAAGAATATTGTTTTGACGCCTCACGTAGGAGAATTCGCAAGAATTATTGGTTTGAAAAGGGAAGATGTGTATAAGAACTATTTCGAGTTAGTTAAAGAATGGTCTAAAAAACTGAATTGCACTATTGTTTTGAAACATATACCCGTGATAACAAGTAATGGCGATGAAACTTATTTTAATATCGCAGGAAATCCGGGAATGGCAACCGGTGGAACGGGAGATGTTTTAACAGGTGTGATTTCAGGTTTGTTAGCTCAACATATTGACCCATTGGAAGCGGCGGCATTAGGAGTTTATATTCATTCGAGGGCTGGAGATATTTATACTGATGACTTTTCGGAGCAAACATTAACTTCTTCTTCATTAATTGATATGATACCGGAGGTTTTAGCGATAAATGAGTAAAACAAAAAAGATACTTCTATCTTTACCCGCAATAATATTTGCTATTTCTATATTTATTGTTTCCAACGGTCCTATGCCGGATTTACCGAAATTAGGTATTCAATGGGAAGACAAAATATTGCATTTTATCGCTTATGGATTTTTAGGATTTAGTACAATTCTTTTTATTAAAGCTAATTTTCAAAAATTAAGTAAAAAACAAATTATTATTTGGGCTATAATCGTAACATCTTTTTATGGATTAAGTGATGAAATTCATCAATATTATGTCCCCGGACGATATTCGGAATTTTTAGATTGGTTGGCTGATTTTCTTGGTGCATGTTTCTCAGCTGGAATTTTTATGTTATTAAAAAACAAAGTAGTTAAGATAGATGAAAAATAAGTTTTTTCAAATAGAAAAGTCGGCAGATGATTGCAAGGCACGTGCGGGATTTATAACTACGGATAATGGTATAATAGAAACACCTGCTTTTATGCCGGTTGGTACACAAGGTACAGTAAAAGCTCTCGAACAAAGGGAATTATTAGAGCTTGATGCACATATCATACTATCCAATACTTATCATCTCTATTTAAGACCGGGGAATGATGTTATTAAACATTTCGGAGGGATACATAAATTTATTTCTTGGGATAGACCTATTTTGACAGATAGCGGAGGTTATCAAGTTTTTTCTTTACAAGAATTGAGGAAATTGAGTGCGGAAGGAGTAGAATTCAAATCTTATATTGACGGTTCCAAGCATTTTTTCACACCCGAGAATGTTGTTGAAACGCAAAGGATAATCGGTTCGGACATAATGATGGTTTTAGATGAATGTACGCCTTATCCCGCAGATAAATTACAAGCTCAAAAATCGGCTGATTTATCCTTTCAATGGGCTGAACGAGCGAAAAAGAAATATGATAATTCAAGTGATTATTATGGATACAAGCAGTTCTTGTTTGGAATTGGGCAAGGCAGTATGTATCATAATATTCGAAAAGAATATCTGAAACAAATAATTGATTTGGATTTTGACGGATATGCTATTGGTGGATTATCTGTTGGGGAACCTGCTGAAATTATGTATGAAATCACGGATTTATCAACGGATATTATGCCAAAGGATAAACCGAGATATTTAATGGGTGTTGGAACGCCTGAAAATATATTGCAAGCTATTGAATTGGGCATTGATATGTTCGATTGTGTTTTGCCGACAAGAAATGCAAGAAACGGTCAGCTTTTTACTTCAAGAGGAAAAATTAATATAAGAAATGCACAATATAAATTGTCAGACGAACATATTGACGACGAGATTCAATCTTATGCAAGTAATAATTTTTCTTTGGGTTATTTAAGGCATCTGTTTTTTTCAAATGAGATTTTAGCTTTGCAATTAGCTACTCAACATAATATTGCTTTTTACTTGTGGTTAGTTAAAACTGCTCGAAAAAAAATTATTAGCGGTTCATATCGTCTCTGGAAAAATGAATTGTTAAAGAAAATAAATTCAAACGAAAAATAATTAAAGTTGTTTATTGTTATGAATGTTAATAAATTTGTAATTCTATAAATGTTTTTTATAAATAAATAGGTTTAAAATATGTCAAATTTTTTATTTGCTTTAATTGCTATGGGAGGAACTCAAGGGGGTAACGCTGGTGGAGGATCAATCATTCCTACTATTATTATGTTTGGAAGTGTTATATTGATTATGTATTTTTTGATGATACGTCCACAGCAAAAAAGACAAAAAGAGCATAAACTAATGTTAGATTCAATCAAAAAAGGCGACAAAGTTATTACTGCATCGGGAATACACGGTACAGTTACGGATATAGATGGCAATAGTTATGTAATTCAAGTTGCAGACAATGTAAAAATTACGTTTGAAAAATCAGCAATTTCAACAAAGAAATAATTAATTACACGATTTCGAAAGAAAGATAATATGAATACGATTGACGAAGCAATCAAGGATCTTGTTTCGGGCAAGATGATAATTGTCATGGATGATGAAGACAGGGAAAACGAAGGAGATTTGTTTGCGGCAGCGGAATTATGCACACCTGAAACTATTAATTTTATGGCAACAAACGCTAAAGGATTAATATGTGTAGCTATTACTGAGGAACGTGCAAAAGAGTTGGAATTAAATAAAATGGTTGACCATAGTTCTGCACCACACGGTACAAATTTCACTGTATCAGTGGATTATTTACACGGAACCACAACAGGTATTTCTGCTTTTGATAGGGCGGCAACTGTTCGTGCATTAACTAATAAAGCTACTAAACCCGGAGATTTGGGAAGACCAGGTCATATTTTTCCTTTGATAGCTGTAAAAGAAGGTGTATTAAGACGAGCCGGACATACGGAAGCAACTTGTGATATAATGAGGTTGTCCGGTCTTAAACCTTGTGGTGTATTATGCGAAATAATAAATGAAGACGGTTCAATGGCTCGTCGTGATGATTTGGGAAAATTCGCTGAGAAATATAATTTAAAAATCATTACCGTTAAAGATTTAATTGCTTATCGCATTGCTTCAGAAAAGTTTGTGCAATTTCAAGCATCTGCTAAACTGCCATCAATTTATGGAGGAGAATTTGAAATAAAAGCATACTCTAATATCGTTGATGGCAAGGAACATGTAGCATTGGTTATGGGACATTGGGAAAAAGACGAAGCTGTTTTAGTTAGAGTTCATTCTGAATGCCTTACCGGAGATGTGTTTGGTTCGTTAAGATGTGATTGCGGTCCTCAACTCCATAAAGCGATGGAAATGATTTCCGAAGAAGGCAAAGGAGTTGTTCTTTATATGCGTCAAGAAGGAAGGGATATAGGTTTAATAAATAAGATTAAAGCTTATGCTCTCCAAGAACAAGGTCTTGATACTGTGGAGGCAAACGAGGAATTGGGATTTAAACCTGACCCACGGGATTATGGAATTGGCGCACAAATACTGGTTGATTTAGGTGTAAAGAAAATGCGTTTGATTACCAATAATCCTACTAAACGTGTTGGCTTAGCTAGTTATGGACTTGAAATAACCGAATGTGTGCCTATAGAAATAGAACCGAATTCGATTAATAAAGATTATTTATTAACCAAAAAATTAAAAATGGGGCATCATTTACATTTATAATATCTTAGTAAAACAATTATT
>CAZVPQ010000084.1:0-8251 GCA_964628675.1 uncultured Hyphomicrobiales bacterium
TCAATACAGCCAATATGGAGGAGACACAAATACAAAAATCAATTTTCATTTAATTATTTGATATAATAAAAACAAATTTTTTAATGATTATGATTAATTATGAAATATTTTTTCCTGAAATGTTAATACCTAATTGTTCAATTCGATACCTTAATTTTGCGCGTGATATTTCTAGTAATTTAGCGGCTTTGATTTGATTTCCACCGGTAATATTTAAAGTTTGAATAATTAAATCTTTTAAAACGTTGCCCATTGGCACACCTGATTTAGCAATTTTCAGGTAATGTTCGCCATCTTGAATTTCAATTGTTTCTTTTTCCTCAATTTTTTCCTTAGAAGATCCTGATTTAAGAAAGCTTAGAGAATCTAATGAAATAACATCATTTGGATCTAAAAGGACTATTCTTTCAATAACATTTCTCAACTCTCTAATATTTCCCTTCCATTGATAATTCATTATAAAATCCACGGCTTCAGGTGTAAACCCTGTAATATTTTTACTGAGTTTTTTATTGAATTCTTTCACAATAGATGTAGATAACAACATAATATCATTTGCTCTATCACGAAGAGGGGGTAATTCAATCCTTGCCACATTTAATCTATAATAAAGATCTTCCCTGAATTTTTCTTCCTCGACAAGTTTTTCTAAATCTCTATTTGTAGATGTAATAATTCTTACATCAACTGAAATTTCTTTTGAACCGCCAAGTCTGTAATATTTTCTTTCCTGAAGTACTCTAAGCAATTTTACTTGTAAATCTAAAGTTAATTCAGCTACTTCATCAAGAAGGATAGTACCATGATTAGCTTGCTCGAACTTCCCTTTTTTAACTTTTTCCGTAGCTCCTGTAAAAGCACCTTTTTCGTAACCGAAAAGTTCATTTTCGGCTAATTCTTTTGGTATCGCTCCACAATTGATTGTTATAAAAGGACCTCTTGCTCTTTCGGAATGGTCATGAATATATCTTGCAAATAATTCTTTTCCGGTACCTGTTTCTCCGGAAATTAATGCCGTAGTATCAGGCGAACCGGCAACAATTTTGCATATCTCAATTGATTTTAAAATACCCTCGGATTGACCAATAATCTCGCTTGGTTTTTCTTCTTCTAACTTTTCAGACAATATATCGACTCTGCGTCGCAAATTATAATTCTGTAAGGCTCTGTCGATAGTTATTTCTAACTGCTCTAAATCTAAAGGTTTGACAATAAAATCTTCTGCTCCGAGTTTCATTGCTCTAACAGCCATTTTAATGTCAGAGAATGCTGTCATTATTATCACAGGAACCGTTAAACCTTGTTTACGCAGTTGTTCCAAAATATCTAACCCATTGGCATGTCCCAAGAATATATCCAGGAGTATTAAATCCGGAGAAGTTGTAGTAAGCTCTTCTTGTGCTTTTAAAGCATCGGTATATGTAAAAACATTTGAATATTTTGATTGCAATATACCCTTGACAGTTGAATTTACTAAAGGATCATCTTCTATTACTGTTATTGTGTAATTTTGTAAAGCCATAGTCCTCATTTTATTTGTTTGAAATATTTTCTTAATTATGATAATATAGGTAACTTAACATAGAATGTCGTTCCTTTTCCCAAGCTACTTTCCACATCAATAATACCATTGTGATTATAAATTATTCTTTGAATAATCGGCAGTCCCAAGCCTGTTCCATCAGCTTTGCGTGTAAAAAAAGGATTAAATATTTTTGGTAAATCACTTGGAGGAATACCTTCGCCATTATCAGAAATACAAATAACAGCATATCTTCCTTCTGTTTTTTTCTTGCCACCCTTGTCCAAATATGTTGATATTTTAACAGTACCTTTGGATTTTATTGCATCAGATGCATTTGTTAAAATGTTTATAATCACTTGTTGTATTTGTTTGCTATCAGCAGATACATAAGGGAGTTTGTCATCTAATTTTAAATCGACTTTAATTTCTTTTCTTCGAAATGTTGCGGCTACTAAATCAATAGTTGGTGGAATTAACGCGTTTAAATTTATACTTTTTATATCCGGTGTAGAAGGTCTGGAAAAATTAAGTGTTACTTCAACAATTCTTGTTATTCTATCAACCCCTTGGAGGGCAGTTGATATATAAATATGTTCCGGTGAATCTTTAGGAATGTTCCTTTCTAAGACTTGCAAATTCAAATTGACAGCCGCTAAGGGGTTTCTGATTTCATGAGCTACCCCTGCCGATAGTTGTCCTAATAGAACTAACTTATCGGTTTGAACTAATTTGTCGGTTAATTGATGCTGTTCACTAACATCTCGGGCAATAGCTTGTATTAATTTCATACCATCAAAATCAAAAAATCTCGCACTAACTTCTACCATTAAGTTTTCATTTTCAGTTGTCGGCAATGCTAATTCACTTAATACAATTGGTGAACTTGATTTTTTTAACAATTTAAAAATTCTTCTAAATTGAGGCAAAGTTGAACCTATCAGAACTTCTTTAGATGTTGATAAAAGTTCAACTGCATAATCATTTACATCTAAAACACTCCAAGTTTCCGGTTGGATAATAAAAACTGCATCGGTTGCATTTTTAAAAAATGTTTTGTACCACAGCAGTTGTTTTTCAATCTTGTCATAATCTTTGCTGTTAATATTATCTCTTTTAATATCAGTTTTACTCAAATTCATTGACTGTTAAATTATTATTAAAAATGTTATTTCTTCTTTTTGTCCTTAACTGGCGGAATTACCTCTTTTTTTTGTTTAGTGCTGTCTTTTGTTTTATTATCGCTTTTTTTCAAATCTTTAAACGGATTATTTATTTTAACTCCGGGTATGAATTTTTTCAAAGAATCTGTATTCGTTGCATTATTAAACATTTTCTTGCCCTTATCTAAAATATCACCTGCTGATGGTATAGAATCCACTACTTTTTTCAAAGCATCTAATGGGTTATTAAACAAATCCATAACATCAAATGATTTTTTAGAAGGTTTATTTTTCTTGTCTTGTTTTATTTCAGGCAAAGTAAATAATGCTCTATAATTTGGTATATATAGACTTCTCTGCCTAGTCCGCAATGAATCAGGTATTGCTTCTTTGTTTTCAATAGCAGTTGTGTAAAGAACAGTTCTTCGAATATCCGAAGCATATTTAGAATTCGGGTATAGTTCCAGCAATAATTTATAATATCGATATGCCAGATCAAAAGCCTCCAAATCTTTTTCTAACATCCAGCCGATAGTGTATAAGGACTTTGGAGCTAATTCATTATCAGGATAGAAATTATATACTTTTGTTAGCTGTAAAATAGCAAAGTCGTATGATTTACTTTTCCAAAGACTAACTCCGGAAGTATATAATTCTTTCAGAGTATCAATAACAAATTCTTTTGTGTAACCTAACCTATGCAAAGCATCTTGTCCATACTCGGATAATGGATATTTATCAATGACTACTTGCATCAAAGAATCTGACTTCAAAGGCTCTCTTTTTTCTAAAAATCTTGCATAAGTATATATATAGCGAGCTGATACAGGGTCTTCACTGGGTGAAAATGTAGATGAACAAGCATAATAATATTCTGTTGAATCCAAATTGCCTAATTGCAATTGAACCCTACCCATTTCATACATATTTTTGGATAAGTCTTGTTTCTCTGATTTTGATAATTTCCTATTTTGTTCTATCTTTTTTAGCTTAGGTATTATTGATGCACGTTTTCTATTCCACTGGTCTAACAAAGAATAATAATGACCTGCATTTTTTGAAACAGGATTGACAACAGAACGACTTTTCCCAAAGTAAATTCGAGCATCTGAATAGTTGTGATTCTTGAAATTTTCTAAACCTCTTTCATAATAAACTGCGGCAACTGCCGGAGATCCAATAAAAGAAGTGTCGGCATATTTTTCGGCTTTTTCGAAATCGTCATCCATTTTTTTTAATCGATATATATTCATTCGCTCGGCAAATACATTAGATTTCCAGTCTTCATATTTGCCATCACTTTTTAAATCATCAAGAATGTTTTCGGCTAAATCATATTTTCCAATTCTTGACAAACAAGACGCTTGATATAGATAAGACTCAAATTCAGTAACATAATCCGGAGAATATTGCCTTACTTTTCTAAATAATTTTTCAGCTAATTCGAACCTGTGCATTCTGAATACCAGCGAGGCTAAATCAAATTGCCACTTAGCTTTATAAACATCGTCGTCTGACTGAATGATTGCCTGTTTATATGGTTTTAAAGCTTCATCATAATCTTTTTGAAACAAAGCTAATTCAGCTTGAATTCTAAATGCTTCGGATAAAATATCATATCTTTCTAATTGCCAAGCTATATCAACAGTTCTTGAGAGTACTATTTTGCCTGCTTCAAATTTTCTTTGAATTAATAAATTTTTTGCCAAAAGCAAATGAGCGTCAGGTGAAAGTTTACCATCTGGAAACCTATCTATTAATTCTCCACATTTTATTTGTGAATTTAACCACAAATTTTGATAGAAAAATGAAACCCCCATTAAATACAATGTTTTTTGAATATAATTGCTTTTGGGATGCTTCGCAAGAATTTTTGATCCTTTGATAATTATAGAATCTAATTTTATTTTTACCGGTTGTCGTTTTTGTTTAGTAATTATAAACTCGGTTAGAAAAGGGGGGAGATGATTCTCTCTTTCCTTTGGTGCATTGATATTAATCTCGGGTACAATAACCCGAGGTCTTAATTTCATTTTTTCTTCTTGATAACTAAATTCTTCTTCACTTTCCTTTTTTAATCTTTCCATATTATAATAGGTATTAAAGTAGGTAGTGAAATTATCCCACTGATGACAGCTTTGCAATATAAAAATAGCAACAAAAGTAATTGCAAAGATTAAATTTATTTTAATTTTTAACATTTTATCCAATCACATAATTGTTAAATAATTTTGTTACAGTGGTTTAATAAAATTATCAAAAATTCACCTTTCAAATATGTACTAATTTAATGTTTACAAAAATACAAAAATATGGCTAATATTAGCACGATATTATTAAAGCATTATTGTTAATTAAAATAAATTGATGATATTAAATTAATTTTTGATTATTGGAAAAAATAATTACTCTGATTTGTAAATCCAATTGTCAGCATCGTAAGGTGAAAAGCCAACTTTTTCCCAGAAGCCCTTTGCAGTGAACCTAACTCTATTAGCAATTAATATTTTATAAGTTTTTTTAGCTTCATTCACAAAAGTCTTAGCATAACCGTGCCCTTCGAATTCCGGAAAAACATTAATTGAATAAATGATAAGTGTATCTTTTTTAATTAAGCATCTCACTTTACCAACTCGATTATCATTAAAAGATAGATTAGCCCAATCGTATTCTGAATGTTGCTTTTTTTTATCAATAAATTCTATTTTGAGATTATCCATTAATTATTCTTTCATTATTAAACATTCAAAAAGTTTTTTGTTGTAATCCATCTAAAAAAGAAAGTACATTTTTGCCTAAGTCAGGCAAGTAGTATCCGCCCTCTAAAACCGCGAACAATCTATTGTTAGCTTTTGTTCTTGCCAATTTATTTAAAATTGTTCCTATAGTAAAATAATCAAATATTTCCAATTTCTTTCCTACATCCTTCTTATATGAATCAAATCCAGCTGATACTGCAATAATATCAACCGGTTGCAAATTATTAACATAAGATTTAATTTCTTGAATATATTTAATATTATTTTCGGCAAAGCAATTTAATATCTTAACTTCTTTCCAATCTTTTAAAAGGTTGATAGTTCCATCTCCTGTATGAGCATCAAAATCCAAGACAAAAGCCGATTGAATTCTATTTTGTTTTCTGAGATTCAATAATGCTATTGCTAAATTACCGAAATGACAATAACCCCAACCCATATTAGAATAAGCGTGATGCCCCGGTGGTCGATTGCATGCAAATGCAAATTCTTTTCCTTGCATAGCTATTTCAGATGCCAATAGAGCGGAACCGGCAGACAGCAAAGACATATTGAATAATTTATCGTTTTCTTTCACACTCTCAATATATTCCTGTTTATGAGCTAACGCTATTTGTTCGATATTAGCCGGCTTAGGTTCAATTATCTCGTATTTAGAATTAAGTAAATTCATAATAGATTCCAATCGTCCCTTTTTTGAAGATTGATTGTCTTTATAGTCGGATTCGAAGAATTTTTTATGAAACACGATTTTCAAAATATTCTTTGAAATTATTGAACATAAATTTATTTCAGTAACAATTTTTGATATTTTTTATTGCATTTTTAATACAATTTTTTTTGAAGAAATCAGTTAAAAATAGAAGGAATTAACAATAACAATAAGATTATGTAAAACAAATTTGTAAAATTAGATATGAACTTCCAAAAATTTACTTTGAAATCTCAAGAGGCGATTCAGAATGCTACTGAAATTGCCGAGAGCTATGGCAACCAAGCCATCGAACCAATTCATTTATTTGCGGCATTGGTGCAAAATAATGAAGGAATTATCCCACAAATTCTTATGAAATTGGGAGCTAATATTAATATTATAAAAATTAAGGTCAATGAAGCTATTGATAAATTGCCAAAAATTCAAGCTTCTGTTAGTAGTCAAAAATACTATTCTCAAGATTTAAATAAAGTTTTTGACTCTTCTTTGAAAATTGCAAAAGAATTAAAAGATGAATTTATTAGCACCGAACATCTATTAATAAGCTTGTCTGAAATAAAAAGTTCAATAAAAAAAATCTTAGAAGACTTGGGTATCAATAAAGAAAATATACTTAAAGTTCTTCAGCAATTTCGTGGTTCACAAAGAGTAACCGACCAAAATCCCGAGGATAAATATCAAGCCCTTGAACGTTATGGAAGAATATTAAATGACGAAGCAAGAGAAGGCAAATTAGATCCCGTTATTGGCAGGGAAGATGAAATACGCAGAGTTTTGCAAGTATTATCAAGAAGGAAAAAAAATAATCCAATTTTAATAGGAGACCCCGGAGTTGGTAAAACTGCTATTGTAGAGGGTATTGCTCATAGAATAGTAGCCGGTGATGTGTCCGAGACATTAAAAAGTAAAACTGTTATAACATTGGATTTAGGTTCATTAGTTGCAGGTACAAGTTTCAGAGGACAATTTGAAGAGAGATTGAAAGCTGTAATCAAAGAAGTTACCGAATCCGACGGTGAGATAATTTTATTTATTGATGAAATTCATACATTGATTGGTGCAGGTGCTACTTCGGGCAGTATGGACGCCGCAAATATTTTAAAGCCCGCATTGGCTCGAGGCGATTTGCGATGTATTGGAGCCACTACTTTAGATGAATATCAAAAACATATAGAAAAAGATGCCGCATTGGAAAGAAGGTTTCAAAAAGTTTTAATTGAAGAACCGTCGATTGAAGATACTATTTCAATACTTCGTGGTTTAAAAAATAGATATGAGATGCACCACGGTGTAAAAATTACCGATGCCGCTATAGTTGCCGCCGCTGAATTGTCATCAAGATACATTACAGACAGATTTTTACCTGATAAAGCAATTGATTTGATTGATGAAGCCGGCAGTCAACTTCGTATGGATATTGATTCTATGCCTGCTGAATTAGAATCTATTAATCGTAAAATAAGACAATTGGAAATTGAAAGAGAAGCTTTGCGTAGAGAATTAGGAGTTACAAATTGATTCTCAGTTGAAAAATGTTGAATAGCCACGATTGCACTGCCACGACTTTTAAGTCGTGGTAATTTATTTTCAAATTCTGAATTATTCTATACCCAAAAGATTTCATTCTTTTGTGTTTAAAGTATATACATTTTTATTATTGCCCGATAATAATTTATAACTTATAAAATCACAACATAAGTAGTTGAAAAACAATAAAGTATAATGAATATTTCAAAAATAAGCTCTTCATGTATAATATAATCTTATATTGAATAAATTCCCCTCTTGAGAGGGGTGGACTGCGTAGCAGGACGGGGTGTGTTTATGTGCTTGAACTTGACACACCTGTTTTTGTGTTTTACCTTGACACACCCCCGTCCCCTCTTAATAGAGGGGAGATTGATTATTAAACCGACTTGATAGAGAAGAGATAGTTTATTAAACCGACATAATAGAGGGGAGATTGATTATTAAAGTATTATTTCCGATTTGCAGGCTAATTCAGTCAACTAATTTGTTATATTTCATTTTTTAGTTTTTTTATCGAACAATATATAAACATTTTATAAAATTATTTGAATATCTAATAATT
>CAZVPQ010000085.1:0-8199 GCA_964628675.1 uncultured Hyphomicrobiales bacterium
GATTGGGTGGCTTATCGTCTTGATACTAATTCAATCAAAGGCAAAACACATAAACGCGTCTGGAAAGCAGACCCTTGGTTAAATGAAAACGAGACTTTGGAACCACAGGATTACAAAGGCGCCAATAAAGCTTTGAAAGTAGATAGAGGTCATCAAGCTCCGCTGGCTTCTTTCTTAGGCACAAAAGATTGGTTTATGACAAATTATCTTTCGAATATCACTCCGCAAAAATCTATTTTGAATAGAGGCGAATGGAAATATCTCGAAATGGACGTCAGAAAATTGTTGGACACTTTTCCGGTGCTTTATGTTATGACCGGACCTTTGTATGAAAAAGAAATGCCTAAATTACCTAATGCAGATGAACCGCATATTATCCCGAGCGGATATTGGAAAATAATTATTATACCGTTCGATAAAAACAATTTTATGAGTGCTTCATTCATTTTCGACCAAGACACAGGCAAAGATGATAAAATAATGAATCATATTACTACTATTGATGAAATTGAAAAAAGAAGTCATCTGGATTTCCTTTGGGAATTAAATGATACATTGGAAGTTAAAGTTGAAAGCAAACTAAATACCAAATGGTGCGAGAACTATTTCGATAATTAATCAAATAAATAAAATTTTTATTGTTAGATAGAACTATTTTTTTTATCTTAATAAATATTATTTTATCATATTAAACAATAGGATTTTATGCCTTGGCATTCCAAAAAAATAGAAGAAGTATTGCATAATTTTGACAATTCTCCTGAAACAGGATTTAATGATGAAAAAGTTCAAAAAATGCGTCAGAAATACGGCACTAATGAACTAAGCGTTGGAAAATCCAAATCCAAATTTATTCTTTTATTGGAGCAATTCAACGACCCTGTTTTATATATTTTAATGGTAGCGGCGATACTAAACGGTTTTCTTGCTGAACTCAAAGACTCATTAGTTATTGGTTTTGTCGTTATTCTGAATTCAATTATTGGCTTTGTGCAGGAACTCAGAGCATCTGACGCCCTTAAAGCCCTGCAAAATTTAACAGCCCCCATTGCAAAAGTATTAAGAAACGGACAAGTCGAATCAATTAAAACTTCAGATGTTGTTGTCGGCGATATTGTTATGCTCGAAAGTGGTGTAAGAGTTCCCGCAGACGTGAGATTGATTGAAACACAAAACTTGTTGGTTGATGAGTCAATGCTCACAGGCGAATCCTTTTCCGTTGTAAAGCAAGCAGATGCAGTTGTAGAAGAAAAATCAGCTCTCGGTGATAGAATTACTATGGCGTATTCCGGAACTATTATTCAAAAAGGGCGTGGTGTAGGCATTGTTACAGCTATTGGCGGAGATACCGAATTCGGAAAAATATCCCAAAAAGTCGCAGAAGCCGATGAAACTGTTTCTCCTTTGCAAACAAATATGGCTAAATTCAGTAAATACCTAAGTATAGGTATTATGGCTACAGTTGCGGCTATATTCCTGCTCGGTTTTTTGAGGGGCAATGATTGGTTGCAAATGTTTTTGACATCTGTTGGATTGGCTGTGTCTGCAATTCCCGAAGGTTTGCCGGTTGCGGTTACAATTACATTGTCTATTGGTATTTCCCAAATGGCAAAAAGAAATGCTATTGTTAAAAAACTTGCCGCTGTAGAAACTCTCGGAAGTTGCAATGTGATTTGTACTGATAAAACCGGTACTTTGACAAAAAATCAAATGACATTAACTCATATTTTTTGTGGCAATGAATATTTTGATGTATTAGGCGATGGATATGAGAAAGAAGGCAAAATTGTTAAATTGGGGCAATCCGAAAAAATAAAATTCGGAGATATTCCCGCACTGGATAAATTTATTGAAATAAGTGCATTATGCACAGAATCGAGTTTGATTGATGAAGGCAAAGAGTGGGAAATAGTAGGAGACCCGACTGAAGGAGCTTTGATGATTGCCGCTGAAAAAACAGATTTTAAATGTAATGATTATAAAATAACCGTTGATATTCCGTTTGAATCCGAAAATCAAATGATGGCTGTAAGAGCATTGTACCGTGAAGAAGATTGTGTTTTTGCAAAGGGTGCCCCCGAAAGTATATTAGCCCGATGCCAAACAATGCTGGATATAGACGGTAATAAATTAGATATTGATATTGATTTGTTAAGAAATAAGATAAGTGAATTTTCAGATAAGGGACTTAGAGTATTAGCTCTTGCAGGAATTGAGAATGCTAAATATGATAACTTGACATTAGATAATTTGCAGAATATGTGTTTTGTCGGATTTGCAGGAATTCAAGATGCTGTCAGGTCAGAAGCACGCGAAGCCGTTGGCAATTGTCATAATGCCGGAATTAGAGTTGTAATGATTACAGGCGACCACTCCAGAACTGCCCAAGCTATTGCGAAATCTGTAGGTATTAGCGATAAGGATAAAATGCCGACAGCAATAAACGGATTGGAATTAGACGAACTCAGCGACGAACAACTTTTCCAAAAAGTTCCCGAGATTGATGTTTATGCACGCGTTGCACCCCATCATAAATATAGAATTGTCAAACAATTGCAAAAGCATAATTACACTGTTGCGATGACTGGTGATGGAGTAAACGATGCACCTGCTCTAAAACAAGCGGATATTGGTGTGGCTATGGGTAGCGGCACCGATGTGGCACGAGAAGCATCACATATGATTTTGATGGATGACGATTTTGCTACAATAGTTAAAGCTGTAAGACGTGGCAGGATTGTTTTGCACAATCTTCAACATATTATTTCTTATATTTTGGCAACAAGTTTCGGTGGACTATTGACTATTGCAACATCTGTGATAGCCGGTTTCCCTTTACCTATTTTGCCTGCACAATTATTATGGATAAATTTGGTAACGGACGGTACTTCTACATTCCCCTTGGCATTTGAAAGAGAGCATGGTGATGTAATGGTATTTCTACCAAGAAAAAAAGATGCTCCATTGATTTCTAAGACTATGGTTTACCGAATGTTTATTTCCGGTATAATAATGATGGTTGGCACACTTGGAGTATTTTATTTTTCAACCCCTGATATCTTCAATGCATCGGCGGCGGAATTAGCAAGGTCGAGAACTTTGGCATTTTGCGTTTTAGCTTTCTTCCAAATATGGAATGTTCAAAATTCAAGGTCTGTTGACAGGTCTTTATTCTTTAATTTACCGTATTTCGGAAATGATAAGATTGACAGAGCGAGTCCGTTCAAGAATCCTATATTGCTCGCTGTAATGTTATTAGCCTTAGCTTTGCAAATCTCTTCGGTTGTATTCCCATTTATGAATACTTTACTTGACACAGTACCTTTGTCATTTCACGAATGGTTATTTGTATTTGGATTTACTTTCTCAATAGTCATAGTTATTGAGATAATAAAAATCGCAAACGCTTATTATAATAAATTTACCGGAACTAAGAGGACTGACGTCAATCCCGAAGCATTAGCAAAAAAAGATATGGATTTTTAATATATATTCTAATTTATTGATATTGATTTTAATAAGTTCTCGTTTTTAATAAATCGGGAACTTTTTCTATTAAATCAATTTTAATTCTATTAAATCAATTTTAAAATAATTCAATCATAATTTCGTAAGTTTATTATTTTTTTAATGGAGATGGTTTGAAGTCTTGGAAAGCAGAGTTATTATTGTTTTTTGTTACAATAATTTGGGGAGGTACATTTACTTTTACGAAATTAGGTTTAAATGATGCTTCGCCTTTTCTTTACTTGATACTCAGATTTTCATTAGCTCTAATTATAGCTATTATTATTTTTAGAACAAAATTGCTTTCAATAAATAAAACAACTTTAATTCACGGTCTAATTCTCGGAATTATTTTTGGAGGTGGTTATATATTCCAAACATTAGGTCTTAATATAACTTCCGTAACAAAAACAGCATTTATAACAGGAATGGCTGTTGTAATAACTCCATTTATATATAAGTTAATAGAAAAAAAGAAAGTATTATTTTGGCCCAAAATAGGCGTAGTTGTTGCATTTATTGGTTTATTATTGTTTACAAATCCCAAGTTTGACAATATCAATACAGGTGATTTATTCACTCTGATTTCTACTTTCTTTTGGGCATTTTACATTGTTTATATGGACGTATTTACAAAAGGAAAAACCAATAAGGAAGAAACTTTACAATTAGTTTTTGTGCAAATAATAGGTACTCTTGCTATTATATTTTTGGCTTTTTTGATATTCGAATCACATAGTATAATACTTAATATTACTACCAATTTAACTGTTTCTATTTTATACAATGGTATCCTTGCCTCATTTATTTTGACTTTGATACATACAAGTGTGCAAAGATATACAACTCCGGTAAAAGCCTCTCTTATTTTTACTTTGGAACCTATAATTGCTTCGATTGTTGCAGTTTTTGCATTAAATGAATTTTTGAATACAACAGAATCAATAGGCGCATCAATTTTATTATTAGGCGTTTTAATATCCGAAACAGGTTTGTTTCTCTATAATAAAATAATGAAACAAAATAATTAATACAATTTCTTTTTTTACTTCATTATCACCACCGGCTTAACTATTAGCTTTACGATTATTTATTGCAATTAACAGTTAATTCGCCAAATACAAAAAATAGTTCTTAATGTGTTAGAAATTCTTGAAATTTAAACCTAATATTATCTTTTTATTTTTAACAAATTCGGGAATTAGAAATGACTAATATTAAACTTATTATTTTCTTGGTATTTATTCCTTATTTACTATTGTCGCAAACTACTATTGAAGGTAATGTTGTCAGTAAATCCACAAACAAAGCTATCGAAGGGATAACTATCAAAGTTTTAGGTGAAAATATTATAACTAAGTCCGATAAAAACGGGCATTTTGTCATTAAAAATTTGCAAGGAAATAATATAAAGGTTCAATTTACCGGTGTAGGTTGGCAAAGCAAAACAATCAATGTCAATCAGTCGCCTAAAAATTTAATTGTGGATATGATTGAAAAAGAAGTTAATTTCAATAATGTCTATGTTTACGCCGCATCAAAAAGAAAAGAAAAAATCACTGAATCTCCTGCGGCTATATCAACTTTGACTAAAACGGAAATTTATAATAAATCGAGAACAGGTAAATTAGCAGAGCTGTTTCAAGGCTCAGTCGGTATTGATATTTTGCAAAACGGAGCTAATGATTTTATAGTTAATACTCGCGGATTCAATGGCGGATTAAACAGGCGGGTACTTGTTCTGCAAGATGGTCGCGATGTAGCTATGCCACTGCTTGGCGCCCAGGAATGGAATTCATTTGCTCTCTCGGCAGATGAGTTTTCGAGAATTGAATTTGTCAGAGGTCCGGCGGCGGCTTTGTATGGTGCTAATGCTTTTAACGGAGTTCTAAATCTTGTCAGCCCCGCTCCAAAAGAAGTTTTGGGAACTAAGGTTTCATTTTTAAGCGGTGATTATAATACTTTCAAAGGTGATATTCAAAATGCAGGAGAGTTAGGGCAGTTTAGTTATAAGATTAATTTGGGCCATTCGCAAGTTTTGAATTATTCTAAAAGAAGGGATTCTCTTCAATTCTTGGAATATTCGGGATTAGCTTTGGAAAGAAAAGAATTAACTAATGCCGACAGACAAACTTTTGCCAATTACGGCAATCTAAGATTGGATTATGATTTTGACGATAGTCATAAAATTACCGGAGAAGCAGGCTATTCCCGCTCGGGAAATGAGACTTTTGTTTTTGGATTGGGACGGACTTTTGTAAAAGATGTCGAACGTCCTTATGTACGATTTGCTTATAATTCGGATAGAATTAATGTAAATACTTATTTTATGCAAAGAAGAGTATTGGACACTATGTGGCTTTTGGTTCCAAATGCCCCATTGCTTGATAATTCCAAAGATTTTATGATAGATTTCCAGCATAATTTTGATTTGTTTGGCAATTTAAAATTTATTTGGGGAGTTAGCGAACAATTACAATACATTCGCACAAGCGGCACAAGTATTCCTTTCGATGTTGATGCCAATTACACAGGACTTTACGGTCAAATCGAATGGCAAATTAATCCCGATTTGAAATTGGTAAGTTCTGGAAGAATAGATTATGCAAGTATTCACCCCACTCAATTCTCACCGAGATTGGCTCTTGTAATGTCTCTGTCTGATAATCACAAATTAAGACTATCGGTCGGCAGAGCTTTCCAAAGACCGAATTATTCCGAGTTGTATAGATTAACGCCTGATGCTCCCGCTTTTTCACCGGCAACGCATAGACCTATTAAATTTGAACAAATTCAAGAGCAAATTGCAGATAGTATTCTAGCTCTATCCGGCACAAAGCCTGAATTAAATTTAAATTTGAATGCTTTTAATGCAAAAGCTATTGGAAATGATAAACTTGATGTGGAAAAAATAATAAGTTTGGAACTCGGTTATCAAGGGATTTTCGGAAGTTCATTTTATATAAATTCAAATATTTATTATAATCGATTAAATGATTTTATTACTAATTTCTTGCCCGGGATTAATCCTGCAATTAAAAAATGGCACCCCGATTTACAAGGTGATTTGGCTCAATATAATGATTTAGTCGAGCAGATGGTTATGTCTTCTTTGTCTCCGCGTGACCAAGAAAGATTGTCGATTTTAAATGGCAAACCTACTTTTGTCGTATCAAATGCTAATGTTGGCAAGGTTGATGAATACGGTTTGGAATTGGAGTTGATATATTATTTGACTGAAAATTTCAAAATCAATGCAAATTATTCTTATTACGGCTATAATGTTATTCAATCAAATATCAGTCAGCCGATAGTACCAAATACATCGCCTAATCGTATTAATTTATCTGCATCATATTTGAAAGAAAAAAGTTACGATATGTCTCTTTCGGTGCGGTATAGCGAGGGTTTTGATTGGCTTGCAGGCACTTATATCGGTTATGTTCCTTCTTATACCATAGTGAATTTGAACGGCGGAGTTTATTTGACTAATTCATTACGTCTCGGAGTCAATGTATTTAATCTTTTGAACAAGCAATTCTATCAAGTATTTGGCGGGACATATTTGCCACGCTATACAACAGCAAGACTGTCTTATGATTTTTAAAACCGATGCTCATTTGAAAATAAGATTTATGGCATTATCCATATTTCAGAATTGCTTGATTAGAAAATAATAGAACTGCAAAGATTAATAGAAAAAATATTTGAATAAAAAGGAATATCCTACCTATTATTACAAAATAGTCCGGATATTCCTGATTGAAATTAATTCAACTCTATTATTTGTCTTAGAAATTCTAACTCAAAAAGCATAGCTTAACCCTGCAAATCCACTACCTTTGAATGGGAATCCGGTAAGCGTACTTATTCCATACTTTAACAAAATATTCTTATAACCAATATTAAAACCTATTTTCCCGATTAATCCATATAATCCGTTCTCATATCCTTTATATGCCGGACCTACTGCTATACCTGAACTTAAATCAAGTGAAAAAATAAATCCGTTATGATGATTAATAAGAAGTTTCTTTAAGCCGAATAATACTGCAACATACATATTGGGAAGTTTCTTAGTAAGCCCAATATTTATATCCGCTTCTAGAAAAGGAACAATTGGAAAATTATTGATTTCATATAACTGTTGATCGCTTAGTTCTAAAAACCCTATATCATTATTGCCATAAAAGACATTATTATAAGATACACCGACAATACTTTGCTTAGTAAATTTATTGCTGTCTGAGTTTTCTGCAAATATATTTTTTGATATTAGAAATGTTAACAAAAAAACACTTAAAAAGAATAATATTTTTTTTGTGATTTTGAATTTCTCCATAAAAATACCTATTTATTAATGAATAAAACAATATATATCAGACTCTTTTGAGTCTTAAAATAATCCATTTATTAATAGGCAAAAATGCTTTAAAAAGTATAAATATCTTTGTTGTTGAAGCAAAAGTAAAACAAATATTTGAAAAATAAAAATATTATTGCACGTTAAAAGAAAAAATCGGTTTAGCTTAAACAAAGTATTGAACAAAGTAAATCACTAAAACGGATTATTCTATTAGTACGGGATTTTAGTCTATTAGTTACCTCCGTTTTATTCTCCCCTCATTGTAATTATAGTATCGGGTAGCCGGTCTCGGACAGGTATGATGTATAATAATAGATTGACCTATC
>CAZVPQ010000086.1:0-8134 GCA_964628675.1 uncultured Hyphomicrobiales bacterium
CAAACAGAAAATATGCTGAAATTATTTTGACAGAAGGCGAAAGAGTTGACGGTTCTTCACTTTTCAAAGGAATGGTACAGACAGGCAAATCCGATTTATATGTTATCCCTCAATATAATACGGCTTTTTTGAATCCGTTTGATGAAACGAGTTTGGATTTTGTTTGCAGATTTTTAAATCCTAAATCTGATATTGCAGATTTCCCACCGGACAGTATTCTTTATAAAGCGAGCAGTGATTTCAAAAAACATACGGGTTTGGAACTCTGGGCATTAGGCGAATTGGAATTTTATCTTTTAAATGATAGAGAAAATTATTCCTATCCTTTGCCTGCCCAAAGAGGTTATCATAGTAGTTCGCCATTTACAAAGAATGGAGCTATTTTAAATGAAATGATAAGATTGATTTCTCAAATCACCGGCAATATTAAGTATGCACATAGCGAGGTCGGTTCTATTGCAAATATCGAAAGTGAGAATTACGAAATCAACGGCAAATCCGCCGAGCAGTTTGAAATTGAGTTTTTACCTATGCCTATAGAAGATATGGGAGATACTTTAGTTCTTGCCCGTTGGATTATTCGCAATGTTACCTATCGCCATAATAGCGTTGCTACTTTTGTTCCGAAATTAGACGAAGACCATGCAGGGACGGGTATGCACGTGCATTTGGCACTAATGAAAAACGGTAATAATGTTTTAGTTGATAGAAAAGGAAAACTAAATAGTAATGCTAAGAAATTAATCGGAGGGCTTATTCATTATGCGCCGAGTTTGAGTGCATTCGGCAATACGGTTGCTTCTTCATATTTAAGACTTGTCCCCGGACAAGAAGCACCTACAAAAGTATGCTGGAGCAGTTTGAACAGGAGTGCTTTAATACGTGTTCCTTTGGGTTGGTCAAATATGGATAACTTAGCAAATAGAGTGAATCCGCAACAAAAAGAAAATTTGCCTTATAAAGATTCAAGACAAACAATTGAATTGAGGAGTCCCGACGGAAGTTGCAATTCTCATTTACTTTTGGCGGG
Organism: uncultured Hyphomicrobiales bacterium; assembly: GCA_964628675.1. Classification (GTDB taxonomy): domain Bacteria; phylum Bacteroidota; class Ignavibacteria; order Kapaibacteriales; family UBA2268; genus CAZVPQ01. The sequence continues at coordinate 1,031 of CAZVPQ010000086.1, forward strand.
CATAACTTTGGCAGTTGATTGGGGATTTTCACATAGCAAAAAAGCATTGGATAAAACTAAGAACAGCGAAGTTTTTGTCAACGGACCTAAAAGTCAATACGACGGATTAATTGATTTGCCAAATAGCTGTGTCGATGCCGCTGATAGATTATTGACTCATCGTGATGATTATGAAAGAAACGGCGTTTTCCCTAAATATGTTATTGATTTCTTAGCCGAACAACTTAGAAAAGAAAACGATAAAACTCTGAACAAAAAACTAATGTCTTTGTCAAAGGAAAAGAAAGTTATTGAAGCAAAAAAGATTATGCACAGGGATTTGCATAAGAATTAATTTTGAGAGTGTAATAGATTTCATAAATATTAGGAGACGTAAACTTTGATGGATAAATACTATCTTAGAATATTAGTATTGCTTGTAATCCCGTCTTTGTTTTTCGGCTGTGCCGCTCATACAAACATTGAACCTGTCGGCAAGGGCAAAGTAAAGGCTAATGCAAATTTTGGCGGACCGGTTGTTTCTGCATTTGATACAAAAGTTCCAATTCCTAATATTTCCTTAGGTGCGGATTACGGATTGAAAGATAATTTGGACTTGAACGGGAATATTCAGTTGCTCCCTTTGTTTTATAAAGTGGGTGGTATTGAACTCGGAACTACTTGGTATCCTGTAATTAATAAGAAATATATTCCTACAATTGGAATTAGCGGGGATTTATTATTACTTTCGAGTTTTAAATCAGATGTACAAGAGCATTTTAGAGTCTATCCTTCTTTGAATTTGTCTTTTGCTTGGAAATTAGGAGCGGGTATGATTTATAGTGGAGTGGGAGCAGTTATACCATTTACGGAATTGGATTATTATGATAAAAATAATATTATTATTTCGCCTTTTATCGGTTATCGCTGGAAAATAGGAGCTAATTATAATTTGTTTACTGAAATAAAATGGCTTGGTGTTAATGTGCCTACTAATTTTTTTGCTGTTGAATATTTGACTCCAACTAATCAAGGAGCTTTGGGTATTTATTTATCTTTGGAAAGGAGTTTTTAATATGAAAAAGATAATAAGTCTTTTTTCGATTATAACATTGATATTTCTTTCCGGTTGTGAATTAGACAGCTTCCTATTTAATATTGAAAAGATTGATTCTTATACTTTGCCCGGCAATACAATCCCCGAATCGGATATTGAACCGGTAACATTAACGAGTAATGGTAGTAAAATTTATGGTTTTTGGATAAAATCGGACGGAACTCACCCCGAAGCAACTATTCTATATTGTCACGGTAATAAGCATAATATTGATGAGTATTGGGATAGAGTAATGTTGATGCATCGTTTAGGTGTGAATGTTTTTATTTTCGATTATCAAGGTTTTGGGAAATCAGAGGGCGAATCATCGCAAGCGAATATGTATAGTGATGCTGAAGCGGCTTTGGATTTTGTAATAAATGAAAAACATATTGAGAGCGATTCTCTTTGCATATATGGTTATTCATTAGGGAATGTTGTATCAATTTATCTTGCGGCGAACAAAATTAATCCTGCTTGTTTAATTGCCGAATCAGCTTTTGCATCGGCAAATTCTTTGACACAAGGTTCAATAGGATTGGATATTCCTTCACTATGGTTAACAGAAGCAGATTTCAATAATGCGGAAATGATTAAAAAAATTAAAACAAAATTTTTACTTTTTCACGGAGCAAAAGACGATTTCGTTCGCTATGAAGATAATGGGCGAGTTGTTTATCAAAACGCACCTGAACCTAAACAGTTAGTATTAGTACAAAACGCTAATCATACAACAATTCCTGAAACAATGGGAATTGAGAATTATTTAGAGACAATTTCGGATTTGATGTTTAACAAAATAAAATAACATTTAGTTTTGAAAAAGATGAAAGAAAAACAAACACCCTTAATGCGACAATATAATCAGATAAAAAATAGTTATCCGGATACTATTTTATTTTTCAGGTTGGGTGATTTTTTTGAAACTTTTAATGATGATGCGGTTACAACTGCAAAAGTTTGTGGGATTACTCTTACAAAACGTAATAATGGTGCGGCGGGAGATTGTCCATTAGCTGGTTTTCCTCATCATCAATTAGATGCATATTTGCCTAAATTGGTAAGAGCCGGTTATCGTGTTGCTGTATGTGACCAATTGGAAGACCCTAAACAATCACGAGGTATCGTTAGACGAGGTGTTACGGAAGTTGTTACTCCGGGAGTTGCTTTATATGACAAACTGCTTGATTCGAGAAAAAATAATTATTTAGCTTCAATTGTTTTTGATGATTCGGGTAGAACTAATCTCGTAGGTTTTGCTTGCTTGGATATTTCTACTGCTGAATTTTTCTCAGGTGAATTTCAGGAGGAAGAGTTGTTGGAGGTAATCAGCACTTTTAATCCTGCAGAGATTTTAATACAAAAAAGTCAAAAAACTAAACTTGCAATATCATTAGCAGATTTGAATTATGAGCCGGCAATTACAAAATTGGATTCTTGGGTTTTTGAAATAGATTTCGGTCGAGAAGGTCTTATCGGTCATTTCAAAACTTCTAATTTAAAAGGTTTCGGTATCGAAAATCTTAGTTTTGGTATTGCGGCGGCAGGAGCAGTTTTATATTATATCAACGAAACACAAAAAGGACATTTAAATCATATAACAAGTATCAGTCTTCTTAATCGCTCTAAATATATGATGCTTGATTATGCAACAAGGCGTAATCTTGAAATTACTTTTTCTTATTCAGACTTTAATAAAGAAGGAACACTTATTTCTATTTTGGATAAAACTAAAACGGCAATGGGTGGGCGTTTGTTTAAAAAATGGATTACCCGTCCTTTAAGAGATTTAAACATTATTAAATTCCGATTGGAGGCTGTCAAAAAGTTTGTCAGTTCGCACTCTATATTGCAGTCTCTAAGATTAAATTTGTCTGAAATCGGTGATTTGGAAAGGCTAATCTCAAAAACAAGTACTGGACGTGCCACTCCGAGAGATGTAATTGCTTTGAAAAACAGTCTGAAAAAAATACCTATAATCAAAGATTTGCTATTGGAATTGAATTCCGAATCTTTGAATAAAATAAATTCGAATATTAGTAAATTAGATAATTTGGTTCTTTTGATTAATACGGCATTAGTCGATGAACCAAGTGTCCAATTGGGGACAGCTAATGTCTTTAAGGAAAATTATTCTAAGGAACTTGATTCCTATATTGATGCCAAATATTCAGGCAAAAATTGGGTTTCTAATTATCGGGAAACCGAGCGAGAAAGTTCGGGAATCCCTTCTCTTAAAGTTGGTTTTAATTCAGTATTCGGCTATTATATTGAAATAACAAAAACACATAAAGATAAGGTGCCTCAGCATTATGAAAGAAAGCAAACTTTAACTAATTCGGAAAGATATACGACTCCCGAATTAAAAGAAATTGAAGAGAAGATTTTAAATGCTGAGGAAAAAATAGGAGAATTAGAGCAGATTTTATTCAATAAATTAAGAAATGAAATAAGCCAATTTACAAAAGAAGTTCAATCCGATGCTTATTATATAGCTACTTTAGATTGTCTTCAAAGTTTTGCTCAATCTGCAATTGATTACAATTACACCGAACCTGAGATTGACAACTCTGATAAGATTGAAATTATAGATGGACGTCATCCGGTTGTTGAACAACTTTTGGATATAGGAACGAGTTTTACTCCTAATAATACTAAAATGGATACGAAAAGTGAGCAAATCCATATTTTGACAGGTCCGAATATGTCGGGTAAATCTTGTTATTTAAGGCAAGTAGGTTTAATTGTGTTATTGGGTCAAATTGGTAGCTTTGTACCTGCTAAATCTGCAAAATTCGGTATAGTAGATAGAATATTTACACGGGTTGGGGCTCAAGATAATATTACTGCCGGCGAAAGTACTTTTCTTGTTGAAATGCAAGAAGCGGCAAATATTATGAATAATGCTACGCAAAAAAGCTTGATACTTCTTGATGAAATTGGTCGTGGTACAGCAACTTTTGACGGACTTTCGTTAGCGTGGGCTATTACTGAGTATATTCACACTCAAATAAGAGCGAAAACACTATTTGCCACTCATTATCACGAATTAAACGAATTGGAAAGTCGTTACGAAAGAATTATAAATTATAAAGTTGAAGTTATCGAAGCAGGCGATACAATCGTTTTCAAACATAAAGTTTTGAAAGGTGCCAGCGATCATTCTTTTGGTATTCACGTGGCTCAAATGGCCGGTTTGCCCAATGCTATTATTGACAGAGCGTTTATTATTCTTAGAGCGTTTGAAAAAAAAGACAACTCTAAAACATCAATGGATAATATAAAAAGTAAAAAGGCAGACTTAACTTTGATTGAAACTACTAAGTTACTTGATATACCGGAACAACTTTCAATTTTTGAATTAAGAGATGACCCTTTAAGAGAACAAATTGTAAGATTAGATCTTGAAAATATTACTCCTATAGAAGCAATGAAAATTTTATCTGAAATGCAAAAAAAAGCAAAAAAGAAAAAACATTAATCTTCGATAGAATTTGTAATAGGCAATTGAATGATAACAGTTGTGAATTTACCAATTTCACTTTTAAATTCAATAAAACCATTATGCAAATCTATAATTCTTTGAACAATTGAAAGTCCCAATCCGGAACCTTGTTGCTCCTGAATTTTCCTATCAAATTGCATATATGCATCAATATTTTTCACTTGCTCAGGTGGCATTCCACTACCATAATCAGTAAAAGAAATTTCGCACATTCCTCCGATATTCTCCTTCTCGATTTTATGTGCTTTAATTTCAATAAAAGTAGATTTCTCGGAATATTTCAAGCTATTGCTTAGAATTTCATCAATCGTTTTCTTGAGATAATCTTCGGCTATCGCCAAAGAGCAATCTTCAACATCAATTTTAATGTCATCTTTTCTATCGAACTTATCCGACAATGCATAAACGGCGTCATCAAGCACAGCACTCAGCGAAGGAGTAACCAATTGTTGTAATTTCATTATTTCGTAAACATTTGTAGCAACTATTGAGAGATTTGCATAGTAGATATAATTTTCAAATAGGTCATTTAGTCTAAGAGCAGAATCATGTATATCAGTTAGCATATCTAATGCTTCATCTAACTCAGTAGTTTTATAATATTTCATCAAGAAATCCGAAAACCCTAATATTTGATTTATAGGAGTTCTAACTTCGTGAGGTATTGACATAGAAAGATTAGAACGTAAATAATCAAATTTATCAGCTAACTGTTTTTGAGATTCCACTAATTTCATTGTCCTGTAGGCAACCTGCTGATCAAATATTTCTTTGTTTTTATTTAGCTTTTGTATATTGATTGCATTTTCTAAAACAACAGCAAAGTTATGCGAGAACAATTCTATAATTTCAAATAATTCGGAATTAGATCCAAAATCAGTTTCAATATTGTATGCTAACAACACTAATCCGAGAACACCTTGTGATTTAATAACAGGAATTGATAAACAATGATATTTATTGTCTAAGTACTTGTTTTTAGCATCATTGACCATCTTTGCATTACTCAAAACACTGCCAACAATTCCTTTGTCAATCAATTCATCAAATAGTGCTTTTGCATCATCTACTAAGTTATTAGGCAGAGTATTGTAATGATTAAATTCAAAATCTTCTTCGTTTAATAGATAAAATGAAGCAAAACTGATTTTATTTGAAAACAAGAAAACGTTTAAACCTGCATCAACAAGATGGGAAAAACTTGAATTTTTAATTCTAGTATCATTAAATATTTTAATTTTTTCTATTAAATTGGTTGTATCCGTTATATCCATAGTATTTGCATAAGAAGTTATTAATTAGTTTTTAAAAGAATTGAAATAGATTGAGAATATCCATCTTTAAACTTAGGTAATAAAGTACTTAGCACTCCTTCTTCTATTTTCATAACATTCCAAATAGCTGAATTAACATGGGGGATTAGATTGTCGCCACCAAAACCAAATTCTAATATTCGGGCGATTATGTCGGCTAAGTGTACTGTTGCAACTTGTAAATTCGGGTCTTTCCCTATAAATCCCGAAGAATGATATCTAATTGAATTATTTATTGATAGAGGTAATCCCCATTTTTTTGCTAATAATTCACCGGCTTGGCTATGAGTTAATCCGAATACTTCTTTCTCGGCTTGGTCTATAGAAATAGATTTCTCTTCAACAATCCTTATCACTTCGCTATAATCTGAATTTAGTCTTTCGAGGAAAAACAGCTTTCCAATGTCATGAATCAAACCTGATAAAAAGTAATTTTCTACATTTTTGATACCTATTACAGACCCAATAATCCTGGCTATTACTCCAACACCAATAGAGTGTTTCCATAAGTCTATAATATTAAATGAAGGCAATGATGATGATTCAGAAAACATATCCATTACGGATAAAGCAACCACTAGATTTTTAACTTCATTAAATCCTAAATGAAAAATGGCTTGTGTAATAGTATCTATTTTTGTCGCTAATGAATAAACAGATGAATTGACGGTTTTTAAAATTTTCGTAGAAGCGGCAATATCTTGAGTAACAATTTTAGCAACATCGTTAACCGATGACCTGGAATCAGCCATCACATTTAATAATGAAGTGTAAATAGTTGGCAATGTAGGAAAATCTCCAACTTCATCAATTATTTTCTTAAAATCTTTCAATGTTTCTTTTCTTTAGTTTGTTTAGACAATTCCTGAATTAAATTTTTAATACCCATATCAAATAACTCTTGTTCAAAGCTATTGCTTGGTGACCAAGTAAACCGTGTAGAAAATTTTTCAAGAGCTAATTCTTTTATATTTTGAGTTATTTCAACATAATCATCTTTTTCATCAGTTCTAATAGTAACGGTTTCTATATTCCAAGTTTTTAACATTATTTTATGTTTCTTTTTGAGTATAGAACCGGCACCTAAAATAGTTTGTCCGAAATTATTTATTATCGATTCTGCTAATACGGCACCTTCTTCAATTTTGTCGATTGTAATTTTTTCAGCCATAATATTAAATTTAAATAATTAAAAAACAGGAAAAATTATT
>CAZVPQ010000087.1:0-8116 GCA_964628675.1 uncultured Hyphomicrobiales bacterium
ATTTTAAATTATTTGAAATTTTTACCAAAATAACTTATATTATAATAAATATTTTGTATTGAATAATTTTTATTTAATACTTGCGTCGAAAATATTAGTCAATCTTTTTTAACAATATGAGGACAAACTATGAAAGTTAAACACATCTTAAAAAACAAAGGACCCGAAGTTTTTACAATAGGTGAAGATAAAACTATCTATGATGCCCTCCGCATCTTAGTTAATAATAATATCGGTGTACTTCTCGTTTTAAATGCTTCTGCTAAAATAGTAGGAATTTTCAGTGAAAGAGATATGATTAAAGAAGTGTATAATAATCCTGATGGATTCAAGGATAAACTTGTTAAGGATATTATGACTAAAAAAATCATTTTCGTCGAACCGGAAGATGAGATGGATTATGTAGAATCTATTATGACTGAAAATCACATCAGACATTTGCCGATTTTAGATAATAATGTTCTGGTAGGCTTAATTTCTATAGGCGATATAGTAAAATCTCAATTATCAAATACTCAGTTTGAAAATAAATATCTAAAAGATTATATTAGTGGCAATCTTATAACATGATATTTTCTTTTTATCATAAAATAATTACAGTTTAATTAAAAATAATTTAATATCTTTGTTTTTTTTTAATAAACAAGGTGATTTTATGATGAAATATTTAATTTTTGCAAGCATAAGTTTTATTATGCTACTTGCTTCTTGCAATGATACTACAAATCCTACCGATACTAATGATATAGTTGCAGGCTTTAATTGCGATGTTTCCGGTGTGAAGGACTTTAAGTATTCAGTAAGTACAGCAACAGCTTTTTTAACTGAGATTGACAGCACAATTGCTTTGAGTATAATGGCTTCTTCAACAGATCCCGAAACTCCATATCAATTTATTATTACTGTTTTTGGTAGAACTAAGGGTACTTATGAACAAACAATTGATAACCCATCAAATCCACAAACACAAACTATGTGTAGTATAGTCGCAGATTCTTCGCAACCGTATATTTCTACTTCAGGTAAAGTTACTATTACCGAAATTGGAACTACTCTTGGTTCGAAAGCAAAAGGAACATTTAATTTCCATTTGTATGATGCTACTACGGGAAAACAAATTACAGTTACTAACGGTACTTTCAATGTACCTTTTATTGTATTGTAGCTTTTTTAGGATAAAAACAATTAATCCTTATTATGTTAACTAAATATAATAGGGATTTTTTATGTCTATGCTATAACTACCGAATTAATATTTCTTGATAATTCTAATTTTGAAGTAAATTTTCTTAATTGAACTATATCGTTTATTTCTAATTCAATAACAATACAAATAATATTTTTGCCTGCATTTTTCCTGTCCAAATTTTTTAGTTCCAATTTTTCTACTGATGCTTCTTCAGTTACAAAATCAAGCATACTCTCATAATTATAACCATATATTTTGAGTTTCACTATTTGCATTGACTCGGTTTCTATCCAATTAGCTGGTTTAAACCTTTCTGAATCAAAATTGCCCGACAGCACATATTTGCATTTCTTAGAATGTATTTTAATTTCAGATTTTTGAGTTATATAAGCAATAATTGGCTCACCTTTTATAGGATTGCAACATTTAGCAATTGATGTCTGAATATTTTTCATTCCGTCAACCTCAATTTTAGGAGCTTTTTTTGCTATCACTGAAGAATCCTGATTTATTTTTCTCTTGGTTTTCTTAAATGCATCAGGATATAATTTTCGTAATAATGTTTGGCTACATTTTAACGAATTAATTGAAATTGCAGAGTAAAAATCATCTGTTGATTTAAAACCAATATTTACTAAGTTGCTTTTGAAACTCTGTTCATCATTGATTTCGGGATATTTTCTTTTATAAGATTTTTTGAATTTTTCCCAAATCCTACGCCCGTCATTTATTAATTGCTCTTTCTCATTTTTCTTAATCCAAAGGAGAATTTTCGACCTTGCTTTTTGCGTTTGAACATAATTGAGCCAATCCCTTGATGGTTTAGCATTTTTATTTGTTATAACTTCAACAACATCACCTGATTTCAAAGGTGTTTTTAGTTTTGTTAATTTTCCATTTACTAAAGCACCGGTTACTTTGGCACCGACCTCGGTATGAATAGCATAAGCAAAATCAATAGGTGTTGCATCTTTTTTTAATGATTTAATATCACCTTTTGGCGTTAGGATATAGATAAAATCACGTTTCAATTCCGATTTTAATAGTTCTTGAAGTTCGTAAGGATTATCAAAATATTCATCTGTTTCCAGAAATTCTTTTAATCTTGAAACCCACATATCATTATCAATTGTTTTTTCCTTATATGTCCAATGAGCGGCAGAACCATATTCAGCTTCATGATTCATTTCTTTGGTTCGAATCTGTATTTCAAACTTATCGCCGTTGCGAGTAAGCACTGTAGTTTGAATTGAGCGATAACCGTTTGGTTTTGGGAAAGCAACCCAATCTCTGAATCTGCCTTCAATCGGTAACCAGTTTGTATGAACAACTCCCAAAGTTGCATAACAGCTCTCAATTTTATCAGTGATAATTCTCAATGCCATTAAATCATAAATTTCATTAAGTGCAACGCCTTTATTTTTAATCTTTGAAAAAATACTATACAATCTCTTTACTCTGAATTTTATTTTAGCGTTAATATTATTTTTTTCCAAAAGCATCTTGACTTTTGCACTCATTTCTTTAAGTTTTCGTTCCAATATTTCTCGGCGTTTTTCAATTGCAACGTATAATTTCCGATACTCTTCAGGGAATAGATATTTAAAAGCAATATCATCCATTGCCATATAAATAACCCTTATCCCTAATCGATGAGCAATAGGGGAGTATAGATATAAACATTCTTTAGCATGCTTTTCAATATCCAATTTGTCGTATTTTTCGGCAAGTTCTAATTTGAGAAGCCTTTCGGATAATTTAATAAAGATAATTGACAAATCATCTACTAATTCAATAAAAAGTTTTCTTAATGTAGCGATTTCTTTTTTTGATTCGGGAAGCGATATTCTGTCTAATCTTTTAATCAATTCTATTTTTGGAATTATTAATTCCCCGAAATTGTCTTTGATTAATTTTCTATTAGAATTTACTTTTAAATCAATATTCAAAAAATATGATGCAATCAAGGAATTGTCATCAAGATTTAATTGTTTGACTTTTTGATAAAGTAAATCTGAAAATTCAAGTTCTTCATCGGAAAAAACTATGTTAGCTATTTTATTTATTTTTTTTAAATCAATCATAATTAATCAATAAGAATATTTTAGCCTAAAATTATTTGATACACTGCAAAAATAATTTTATGAATTAAAAACTAAATTTGCAAGGATTTATTGTGCGATTTATATCCTTTCCGCAACTCTCATTTTGGCACTTCTTGCTCTCGGATTTTTTTCTATTTCATCGGTTTCAGGCACTATTGGTTTAGCCGTAATAATATTTAATAATGGCACGTTTTTTGTAAAGTCTTGATTAGGAGCATATTTGTTTCTTGACTTTTTAAATGAATGATCTTTGAAAAAAGTTTTTACAATGCGGTCTTCAAGGGAATGATAAGCAATAATTACAACGCGACCCCCTTGGGATAGAATAGGTAGGCAATCGTTAAGAGTATTTTCTAAAACTTCGAGTTCATTATTTGTTGCGATACGAAAAGCTTGGAAAACACGAGACAAGGATTTGGTAATAAAACGAGCAGGCACGGTTTCTTCAACGATTGCTCTAAGATCAAAAGTGGTTTGAATAGGGAGCGCGCGACGTTTTTCAACAATACGCCGCGCTATTCTTTTTGCGAAAGGCTCTTCTCCGTATTTGCGAAGAATATCCTCAATTTCCTCTTCGTATGCTGCATGCAAGATGTCTTTTGCAGATTTTCCGTTTGGACTAAAACGCATATCAATCTTTGAGTCCACTCGGTAACTAAATCCGCGGTAGCTTTCGTCGAGCTGCCGCGAAGATAAACCGAGATCTAACAAAATGCCATCAATACTCCCCCGATATCCCTGAATGCTACAAGACTTGCTGTAGCATTCATTAATTAGGACTAACCTGCTATCTTCACCTTTGCGCAGTTCCCCCCAGAACTTTTGTTGGCAATGTTTAATAGCATTTTCGTCCTTGTCGAAACCAAAAAGTTTTCCTTTTCCACTCAATCTATTCAGTATTTCTTGACTATGCCCTCCTCCACCGAGAGTACCGTCAATATAAACACCGTCCGGATTGTTTACTAAATAGTCGCAAGCTTGATTGAGCAAAACCGGTAAATGATAATCATATTCCGCTCTTTTGCCTTTGGATTTAAAATCCTTTCTCGGCTTTTGACTTTTTTTCTTTTTTTTATTCACTTAAATTCTAAAGAACAATCAACATCTATTTGATAATAGAAATAATAACTAATTTTCTTTTGACCTACTCGACATTACTTTGCCTGCAACTTCTTCATAAGATTCTTCGTGGCTATTCATATATCTATCATAATTATCAGGATTCCAGAATTCAATATGATTCATAACGCCGGCAATAGTAACTTTTTTATCAATATCAGCAAAATTTAATAATTCTTTTGGTACAGATATTCTCTGTTGCCCGTCCATCTTAACATCTTGGCTAAAACGAAGCAACATTCTCAAAAAATATCTGTTTCCTTCATCATATTCGTTTAAAGCTTCGTAAGCTTCTTCTTTTTTAATCCACTCGTCCAAAGGATAAGCATAGATACATTTTTCAAAGCCGCGAGTAACAACAAATGTTTCATTTGCTTCGGGAGATAGACTACGACGCATTTTTGCAGGTATATTAACTCTACCTTTATTGTCTATTGAATATGTTTCTTCTCCTTTAAAGCGGCTCATTTTAACTATTTTTGTTATTTAATAATAATTCTTATTACAAATATAATAAATTTGGGTATATCTCCCACTTTCTCCCACAATTATTTTAAATATTTTTTTCAACATTATTCATTATGGCTGTTGATAACTATAATTCATTGAAATATAAAGGTATAATAAAGTGGTGAATTGTGGTTTAATACCTAGAAATTAATGTGATAATAATAACATATTCTCTATACAAAATTAATTGATATAAATAATATCAATTTTTTGTAATTTGGTTTAGTTATTCGATAAAATTAGGTAAATTAATGAGTAATAATAATTCTTCTAACGGTTCGGGTTTAGTTCCAAGATTAGGTACTTTTATTACAACGGCTATTGTTGTTGGAGCGGTTATAGGTTCCGGTATTTTTAAAAAGCCGGCTTCTATGGCTGATCAATTAGGTTCACCGGAATTGCTTTTGTTGATTTGGGTTGTAGCAGGCATAATTACATTGTTCGGGGCGTTGACTAATGCTGAAGTTGCCGGAATTATCCCCAAAACAGGAGGTCAGTATATTTATTTTCAAAAAATGTATGGTGATTTTTTTGCTTTTCTATATGGCTGGGCAATATTTGTTGTAATTCAAACGGGTTCCATTGCTTCAATAAGTTATGTTTTTTCTCATTATGCAGGTTACTTTTTTGACTTGCCTAAATTTTCCTCGGATATTGAAAAATTCAATTTGTCTATTCCTTTTATTGGTAGTATTTATCCTTTGCGTGATATTGGTGAGAAGTTGCTTACTATTGGTGTTATTTTCTTTTTGAGTATTGTTAATTATTTTGGTGTGATTTTCGGTGGTAGATTATCAGGAGTTTTCACAAGTATTAAGATTATTGCTATTTTAGGCATTGTGATTATTGCCTTTCAATTTGGCGATGGTTCTTGGGCTAACCTTGCTAATGATACTTCCGGTTTTACAACAAAGATGACTTTATTCAGTGGTATTTTACTTGCTCTATCGGGTGCATTTTGGGCGTATGACGGTTGGAATAATATTACTTATATTGCCGGTGAAGTGAAAAATTCGCAAAGAAATATTCCTTTTGCTCTGATTGTCGGCACACTCATTGTCATTACAGTATATTTATTAATAAATGTAGCTTATTTGTATGTTCTGCCTATAAACGAAATGGCAGGTTCCAAATTAGTCGCTTCGGATATGGCTAAAAAAGTTATGGGTCCCGTTGGTGGGGCAATAATCGCTGCTGCTGTAATGATTTCTACATTTGGAACGGCAAACGGTACTATTATGGTTAGTGCAAGAGTTTATTTTGCGATGGCTCGTGAAAATCTTTTTTTCCCATCTATTGGGAACAGCCACCAGAGATTTAAAACTCCTGCAAATGCATTGTTGCTTCAGGCATTTTGGGCGAGTCTGCTCGTTTTAAGCGGAACTTTTGATATTTTAACCGATATGCTGATTTTTGTGAGTTGGATTTTCTATGCTATGGGTGCTTATGGAGTATTTATTTTGCGTAAAAAGATGAAAGATGCTCAAAGACCATATAAAGTAGTGGGCTATCCGGTTATTCCGATAATTTTTATCGTTTTTGCATCGGGTTTTGTGATTTTTACTTTATATAATGATATTGTAAATTATATGCAAGGTAATGTGGAAATAATAAATTCAATATTTGGATTGCTTTTGGTATCCACGGGGATTCCTTTTTATTTATATTTCAAAAGGAAAAAAATCGGATAAATATATTAATTTAGGCTCTATATTATATTTAGTAAGTAATTTTTATTTTCTAATTTCCAATTTCCAATAAATTTGCAATGATTCAATTTTCAATGAATTGCATAGCAATGATATATTTTCGGATATAGAAAGGTTCCGAACTTAGAACTTGGAATATTTTTATGTTTAATCATTATTAATTAGTACTTGTTGCAATTAGCACAATTTTTTTATAAATAGATACTTAAATAATCCATTAAATTTTATATAGAAACAAAATTCTTTACTTTTCATTATCGCTTTTATTTTCATTTGTTATTCATTTCAAATTAACAATTGTAATATACTACCCATTTTATTTGAGATAGATATAAAATATTTTCTGATTTATTTGTATTCTAAAAAAAATCCTTTTATATTTCTGAACTTTATTAATATATTGCAAGTCTTTATAATGAATATAATTTTTAAATAAATGTTATGGATTTTTTTATGGAGATTTTATGAAAGCTTTTGAATCGCAATATATTAGAAATATTGCCTTGGTTGGACACGCAGGTTGCGGCAAATCGACTTTATCAGAATCAATCCTTTTTGCTTCAGGTTCCATTAATAGGTTAGGAACTGTTGAAGATGGTTCTACAGTTTCAGATTATCATGAAATAGAGCATGATAGGACTCATTCTGTTTTTACGACACCCCTTTTTACTCAGCACAACAATCACAAAATTAATTTTTTCAATACTCCCGGATATAGCGATTATTTCGGTGAAGTGATTTCGGCACTGAAAGTTGTAGAAACTGCGGCAATAGTTGTGAATGCTCAAAATGGTATTGAAGTTGGTGTTGAAAATTCTTTTGAAGTTGCGAAGAAAAACAATCAAGCTACTGCTTTCATAATTAATAAATTAGATTTGGAACAATCAAAATTCGACGAACTTATAACTCAAATTAAGGATAGTTACGGGAACTCATCAACGATTTTCCAATACCCATTCAATCTTGGTGTCGGATTTAATTCAATAGTTGATTTAATGACTATGTCTTTGTATGAATTTGATGAAAATGGCAAAGCAACAAAAAAAGATTTACCTGATTCTGAAAAATCAAAAGCCGAAGGTTTAAGAAGTGAATTAGTTGAATCTGTTGCCGAAACGGAAGAAGATTTAATGAATAAATATTTTGAAGATGGCGATCTTTCTGATGAAGATTTGAAAACAGGAATCAGAAAAGCTATTGCTAACAGGCAAATATTCCCAATATTTTGTACAAACAGTAAATCTGTTGTTGGGGCTTCTCTTTTGTTAGATGCAATTGTGGACTATTTCCCATCTCCATTAGATGTTCCGTTGTGGAAAACTGTCAGTGGACAAGATGTTGCACTTGATTCTCCAAAAACTTCATTGTTTGTATTTAAGGTTTTATCTGAAGCTCGACTCGGAGATATGACATTTTTCAAAGTTATTTCGGGAAATCTTAAAACAGGTATGGATATGGTTAACGAACAGAAAAATGCTAACGAA
>CAZVPQ010000088.1:0-8011 GCA_964628675.1 uncultured Hyphomicrobiales bacterium
TAATAATCTATCAATTAACAAACCCAACTTAGAAGTAAATTTCAATCATAATCAATTTGATTTGGATTTGGATTTTTCTATAAATAACGATATATCAATTAAATCCGATGGTTTTTTAAATTTTAATGACGCACAATTAAATTTAGAGTTAAATAATACAAAGATATTATATCAAAAGTTATTTAATTTTACATCAATAAAACCAATTAATGTTAGTTTGAATCACAATACTTTAGCTCTCAATAGTTTCAAATTCAAAAGTAATATTATTGACAAAATAGAACTTAGCGGTAAAATCAATACTGAAAAAATTGATGATTTTAGAATTAGCCTTAAAAAAGTTGATTTAAACAAGCTTAAAGGATTAACACAATATACTAATAGTGCTGTTGATAATTTAGAAGGAATGATAAATAATGTGGATATAAGAATGGACGGTGCTTTTGATAATATCAATGAAAACATTAATATGTCATTAAGCGATTTAACTATTAATAAAACATTAATTGGAAATGTATTAGCTGAATTTAACCATAGAAACAATAGTATTTCAGGCGAGATGAGTATTATAAATATTAGCCGGCACAACAAAAAATTATTATCATTAAATGTAAAAAAATTACCCCTAAATTTATCGTTTGATGCTCCGAAAAACAGGTATGACAATAATAAACCGGTTAATTTAGATTTTTCAACAAATAATTTACCATTAGAATTATTTGCCCCGTTTACTAATCAAGTAAGTAAGTTAAATGGCTTTGCCGATTTTAATTTGAAGCTGAATGGACAGAATATTAAAAACATTAAATATAATGGTAACTTACAAATTCGTCAAGCAAAATTTTTACTTAGTGCAAATAATATGAATTATTCGGCTAATGGCAATATCATTTTTAAAACTGACACAATTAGATTAGAAAAATTAATTGTTGAAAATGATAAAAGAGATATTTCGCATGGCAAAATTAAGATTTTTGGTTCTACAATACTTAATGCTTTGAAATTGAAACATTATGATATAAAAATAGATGGGGATAAATTCAAGGTATTGAGCAAGGCTTCAATGAAATCAATTCCTAACTTATACGGAGATCTTGTATTATCTTTTGGTCCATCTCCTATACATATTTTCGGTGATTTAAAAGAACCAAATATAAGGGGAGATGTAAATATATTAAGATCAAACTTAATTATGCCTTCATCAGAAGCAAAGGAAGTAAAAAAATCTAGATTAATTTACGAGATAAAGCAAAATGAAATTAATTATAGTATAGTTAGAGATACTTTAAAACATAATAGCATGAATAATAGCAAAGAATCAATAATGCAAAACAGAAATGCAGAAATTAGCAATTCTTTAGATATTGATTTGCGAATATTTTTTAAAGGTAGATTTGTAACGACAATGGATATAACGGGCATTGGACAATTATATGCTGAAATTGGTACTGCTAATCCCGATATGGCTTTGCGTTTTGTTCTTAATCGAGGCGATGACACTCCAAAATTATTTGGCACTGATTTAATTGTTAAAGAAGGGTCAACATTAAAATTTATTAAAATTCTTAATACTAGCGGGAAAATATCGTTTCAGAAAGGTGGACTTAAGAATCCGGATATTGATTTTATTGCTACATATATTGGACAAAGATATTCTGCTGATGAAGTAAGTACATATAAAGTCAATGTTTATATAAAAGGGACTAAGGATAATCCCATTGTAAGTTTTGGTTATTCGGTAAATGGCAAAGAAGTTGTTGGGGATTCTTCCAAAATAAATGAAAATGCAATATTATTGTTGGCTATAGGCAAAACAAAAGATGAAATGCTCAATAATTCCGGCTCAGGGAATTTTGACATAATGGCTCCGGCAAGTTCTTTTGCTTCGGCGGCAATGTCAACAGCTTTGACTGATTTTGTTCAATCGACCGGATTTATTCAAAGTGCAGATATAGATATAGGTAACTCTTTGACTGATTTGAATCAAGCAAAAATGAAATTTTCCGGAGAAGTTAAGGGAATCCGATGGACATTAGGTGGAACTGTTGCAGACTTCGCGAGTAATAATGAAATTAGTATTGACATTCCAAAGAATATTGATATTGGTGTAGATTTTATTAATCATATAATTTTACAGTTAACAAAGTCAACAAATTCTACTCAGTCAGCGGCATCACGTAATCAAAAGGATTGGGAAATCAAACTTAAAGTTGGAGGTAGTTGGTAAAAAATATGATTTATTAAACTTCTTGTGATTATGTCCGAATATATAATTAGATTTATTGTAATAATATTAAGGTAAGAAATGGGAATTGCAGATAATCAAACAAATGCAACTACAAAAAATGAAAATATCATGCAACTTGTTAGTTTTAATATTGCTGAGGAAGAGTTTGGTATTAATATTATGGTTGTTAAAGAAATCATAAGAATGATTGATATAACGAGGGTTCCTAATACACATAATTATGTTCATGGCGTAATAAATCTTAGGGGCAAAGTAGTACCTATAATAGATTTAAGAAAACGACTCGGAATGCCGTCAAAAGATATTTCATCTGAAACACGTATTATTGTTATTGAGTTAGATTCAAATATGATTGGATTTATTGTCGATCAGGTAAATGAAGTAATAAATATTAATGCTCTTATCACAGAAGAATCACCTAAACTTTCTACAAATATTAATTCTGATTTTATTAAGTCCATCGCCAAGTTAAAAGACAGATTGTTAATTCTTCTGGATTTAGAAAAAATAATCATTGAAGATAGCGCCAAAAGCATTGTTCCTCAAGCACAAACCGCATAAAAGCATATAATTAGATTGAAAACCATAATTTAAAAATTCGATTATGGAAACTACTTATAATGGAAACCATTATTAATTTAAATACTTGTTTTTCTACAATTAAATCAATTTAAGATATGTTTTCACAATAAACTTTGTCAATATAATAAGATTAGCTAAATTTGTTTTTTATAGTATGAATAATAATAAGTAAAACTAATTAATTTTATATATTCAATTAACACAAAGGATTGATTTATGGTAACTAATCGCAAACCTTGGGCTGAACCTTTTAGAATAAAAGTAGTCGAACCGGTTCAGATGACAACTAAAGAGCATAGACAAAAAGCTATGGAAGAAGCCGGTTTTAATACATTTCTACTCAAATCGAAAGATGTATATATTGATTTATTGACCGATAGCGGAACAAATGCTATGAGTGATTATCAATGGGCGGGTATGATGATGGGTGACGAAGCTTATGCAGGTAGCAAAAACTTTTATTATCTCGAATCTAACGTTCAAAAATATTATGGTTATAAGCATTTGGTACCGACTCATCAGGGACGCGGTGCAGAACATATGATTTCTCAAACATTGATTTCCAAAGGGCAATATGTCCCGGGGAATATGTATTTTACAACTACTCGTTTGCATCAGGAATTAGCCGGTGGGACTTTTGTTGACGTGATTATTGATGAAGCTCACGATCCACAAGCTAATCATCCTTTCAAAGGTAATGTTGATTTGCAAAAATTTGAAAATTTAATTAACAAAGTTGGCGCTGAACAAATTGCTTATATTACTGTTGGCGCTCCTGTAAATATGGCTGGCGGTCAACCTGTGTCTATGGAGAATATGAAACAAGTTCATGATTTAGCTAAAAAACATAATATTATCATAGTTTTAGATGCTACGAGAAATATGGAAAATTCATATTTCATACAACAAAGAGAAAAAGGTTATGAAAATAAATCTGTAGCTGAAATTCATAAGGAATTTTGCTCTTATTCAGATGCTTGTACTATGAGTGCTAAAAAGGATTTGATGGTTAATATAGGCGGATTTGCCGCTTGTAATGATGATGATTTGTTCCAAAAGCTAAGAAATATGGTTGTTGTTTATGAAGGCTTACATACTTATGGCGGTTTAGCTGGTCGTGATATGGAAGCTATGGCAAGAGGTATGGAAGAGGCTATTTTAGACCAAAATATTGCTTCGAGAGTAAAGCAAGTTGAATATTTCGGCAATGAATTAATTGAGGCGGGTGTGCCAATTGTATTGCCCCCCGGTGGACATGCTATTTTCTTAGATGCCAAGAGATTTTATGACCATATTCCACAAGATGAATTTCCTGCACAAACTTTAGCTGCCGACCTTTATATCGAATCAGGTGTTAGGGCTATGGAACGCGGAATTGTTTCAGCAGGCAGGAATAAGGAAACGGGAGACCATAACAGACCAAAACTTGAATTAGTAAGAATAACATTCCCAAGAAGAGTTTATACTCAAGCTCATATTGATTTGGTTGCTTGGAGCATTATTGAACTCTACAAGAAGAGACACGAAGCCAAGGGTTTGAAGATGGTTTATGAGCCACCTTATTTAAGATTTTTCCAAGGAAGATTTGAGAGATTGAAATAATTGCATTTACTCAATCCCTCTCACTTTGGGAGGGGGTTGAGTAAAGTGAGAAATACGTATGGGTTTAAACTATTATTCAAATCAAATAAATGAATATATTAGAAGCAATTATATTAGGATTATTGCAAGGTTTAAGTGAGTTCATTCCAATAAGCAGTACAGCTCACTTGACTATTGCGGGTAATTTATTGGGAATAATAGATGTGTCTCATCCTGAACAATGGACTGCGTTTATTGCTACAATTCAATTGGGAACTCTATTTGCAGTATTACTTTTTTTTTCGAAAGAAATAAAAGAAATTCCAATTGCATTCTTCAAAGAAAATCTAAATACAAATAGATTGTCAATCAAAAATCAATCTGACAATTCTAAATTGGGTTGGTTGATTATTATTGGTTCAATACCAATTGCCGTTATTGGGCTTGCTCTGAAAGATATTGTCGAAGGCAGCTTGACAAAAGATTTATCGGTGATTGCTTTTAGTTTGATTGTTCTTGCTTTAATCTTGGCGCTTTCTGAAAAAGTAGCAAATCATAAAAGAGATTTAAAATCAATTAATATTATTGATTCTATAATAATTGGATTATCACAATGCCTTGCTTTGATTCCGGGGGCATCACGTTCGGGAACAACGATAACCGCTGGATTGTTTTTGGGTATTAAGCGTGAAGCGGCAGCTAAATTTTCTTTTTTACTGAGTATCCCTGCAGTTTTAGCAAGCGGCTTGCTTGAATTTTATCATAGTTTGAATTTTATTTCAAATACGGATTTAATTAATTTATCAGTTGCTACTTTGGTATCTGCTGTCAGCGGTTATTTTGCAATTGCTTTTTTACTTAAATATTTAAAAACTCACTCAACATATTTATTTGTCTATTATAGAATTATTTTAGGAATTTTAATATTTATTTTGTTATTTTTCAAAATATTGTAAATGAAAAAAATAATTAACATATTGCTTTTGCTTGTGTCAATATTTATTATTACTAATTGCGATACAAGAGACTATAAAAAAATATCAATTCAAGAGAATTCTGAAAAAGTAGTAGGAATTTCTTCGAAAGAATCTTTGGATTCAGAAGTTTCGCAAACAGATACTTCGGTTATTACAC
This sequence comes from uncultured Hyphomicrobiales bacterium, assembly GCA_964628675.1. Classification (GTDB taxonomy): domain Bacteria; phylum Bacteroidota; class Ignavibacteria; order Kapaibacteriales; family UBA2268; genus CAZVPQ01. The sequence goes on from CAZVPQ010000088.1 coordinate 5,546, forward strand.
ATACAGCTCTTATTAAAACCTCAATGGGAGATATTGTAATAGGATTATACGGGAAAGATACTCCTGAAACCGTCGCAAATTTTATTGGATTAGCAAAAATGAATTATTATAAAGGGATTTTATTTCATAGAGTTGCCAAGAATTTCTTGATTCAAGCAGGGGATAGAAGTACTTTGTTTCAAAATAAAAAATCCGAATGGGGATTTGGCGGTCAAAGTTTTTATGGTGGCGAAATCGAAGATGAATTAAACCCTAATACTCCAAGTTTCAAAGAAGGGTATAAAAAAGGAGTTGTCGCTATGGCAAACAAAGGACCTAATACTAACACAAGCCAATTCTTTATTTGTCTTGATGGAGCTAAAAAATTAAAACATAAATGGACTATATTTGGCAAAGTAATCAAAGGAATGGATGTAGTCGAAAAAATATCCCGCGTTCCCGTTGAATTAAGTTCAAGAGGTATCAACGATGGAATACCGATTAAACCGATTAGGATTTATTCGGTTACTGTTAAACTTGTGGAGTTAAAATAAAACCGAATATTTTATATTGTTTTTGAGCTAACAATCTATTATTAAACTACAAATTATAACAAAAATAGTATTTTTAAATTAGTTGATAAATGGTAAGTTGGATTAGGCAATTTTGTAAATAATTGATAAATTATGATATTGCAATATGTCATCTATCCAATTAAATTCAATAATTTTAATATAAAAATAATTAAAACTATTAATATTGCCATAAGTATTGCAAACTTGATGAATTTTTTAATAATTGCAAGAATTACTACAATTACTAATACGGCAATTGCTACTTGCAAAAAAATTGGCAATCCCATAATATAATAATAAATATCAAATAAAGTTTGCATATTAACTTAACTTAAATGTAAAAGTAATGATTCCATACATAGTTTTATTTTCTTTTAAGGGATTGAAACGCCACCGTCTCAGTGCATTCATTGCCGCTTTTTCCAAATCAGGGTCGCCTTTCTGCAAGGGTACCATTCTTATTACCATCCCATCTTTTGACACAGTAAATTTAATTTTAATTTGTGCCGATAAATTTACATTTTTGGGATATGAAGGCAATTTCTTATAAAGTACGGTTCTGTTTCCACCACCACCCCAATCTATTGGACCTATTCCTGGTCCTAAACCTTTTCCTAAGCCTTTGTCACCAAGCCCTGTGCCGTTATCAGTTCCGTCCTTGTTCCCAATGTCTCTTGAGCTAGTTCCTCTGTCGGTATTATTAGTTTTTTGGTTTGAGGCAATCTCATTTTTGGCAATAAAACTACTTGCATCTTCAGGGTCAATATCTTTAGTATTTGGCTTTAATTTTGTTTTTGTTGCAACTTCGGCATCATGCAAGTTTGAGAGTGGGTCTTTGCCTTTGTGAGCTATCCCTTCGTCCGAGAGATTACCCTTGCTTATTCCTGTGCCGTCACCTTCACCGAAATTGATTAGTTCCAAAGGAATCGTATTGACTTCATATTTATATGCAGCAGGTTTTTCTATTTTTACCATAGGGGAAAGTAAAATAATAACAAATACGATAATCAAAGCGGCAATAAAACCCTCTGCAGTATTCTTATTCCAAGGAATATTAATATGCAATGGTTGAGATTCATCTCTCATTGGTTCATACATTTTATTTGTCCCCCAACAAATTAAAACTAACGGATTCTATCAATCCAAGAACGGGCAAAACCTAATTTACTCGCTGTTTTTCTTGCCTCGGCTTCACTTTTGAATTTTCCAAATCTCACTCTATACCAAGTTTTGCCTCTTAAAATTTGCTTTGTAATTCTTGCATCGCTAATTCCTTTGCTAATTAAATCGTTTAGCCAATCCTGAGCATCGGCTTTCGATGGTGATGCATAAATTTGAACTACAAAAACCGCCTCTTTATTACTGTTATACGATTTCTTCAAATGTTTAGTTTCAGAATCCATAAAATTTATTTTGCTGAATTCCGGTGTTATCATTTCGCTTCTATCTTCCTTGTCTATTGCTGTTGCCTTTTTAACTATATTTTTATTTTTTCCGATTATTCTTTTCTTAACCAATACCGGTCTTTTAACTCTTTGGACTACTTTAGGTTCCAAATTTTTAGGCATTTCATTCTGAGCAACTTCAATTGTATCTTTTACCGGTTCATTACCTGATTTCAAAGTTTCTTCAGGTTCAATTTGTTTCATCTCTTTTTTAATTTGATGCTTATGCTCTTTTTTCTCTGCTTTGTGAATATTGTGTTTTGCCGCTATTCTTGTTGTATCGTCATGTTTGCCTCCAATACCGAAAACATCGGAAAAACCATTGCGATTTATACCCCAGTCATAAAGCAAAGTAGCAAACAATAAAGTTGCAACAAATGCAGCAGCATAAGTAATAATTTTCTTTTTATCTCTCTTATTCTTAGGTTTGATAGTTTTTTCTTTTTTAACCTTCTTAGATTGTTTCT
>CAZVPQ010000089.1:0-7899 GCA_964628675.1 uncultured Hyphomicrobiales bacterium
GCTCTCAAAGCATTACGCAAATCATCATCAACCCTGACCAATTCACTGATTAAACCATATACACCTTCTTTGTTTTCTTTGTCTGTGGGCGTATCAATTTTCGGAATAAAATCCCTGCAAATAAAAGAGACTTTGCCCTTTCTATTCGATTTTAATAAAGAGATAGCTTTGAAGGCATCATCTTTTGTATCGACAACGAAATATTTGGAATATTCACCCAAAGCGGCATCTACGGCTATTTTGAATTTATCGTCAACGCTTACAACTTCACTCAGTAATAGTTTTTCGCCCTTAATATCCCAATCATTGTTTTCCATTAAAAATTTTGTACTTTGGTCGGAATCGACAAGCGATGTAAGAAATTCAAGAGAGGATTTATTTTCATTAAGTTCTATATTTTTAGAAGAAATATCGTTTCTTGTGTTTTCCATATCACCTTGAAGTTTAATCTGTTCCTCTTGAGCTTGCTTCAAAGCATTTTCGGAAATAGTCAATCTCTTGTCGAGTTCAACTCTTCCATTTTGTTCACGATTTAGATTTTCTTTTTCTTTGTCCAAATCATATTTCATATTCTCTATTTCCTTGGAACTATCTTTTATGCTTCTTTCCAAGCTGAGTTTCCTGTGATTACCTCTTTCAAATTCCGAAAGTATTGAACTGATTTGATTTTGAATACTATAAACTTCCTCATTTTTAGATTTAGCTTCATCTCTTGTTCTTTGAACGGAGCCTATGAAATCATCTCTATCTTTTTGTTTAATCTTCAGTTCTTCTTCAGCCTTTATCATTTTCTCTGAAAGAGATTCCAAAGAATTTTGTGTAGAATCAATAAGATTATTCAAATTATTATAAGCTTCTTCATACTCGGACAATTCGTTTTTTATTCGTTCCTGAGCGTTTTCCAAAGAAGATATTTTTTCTTTTGCAATTGCTATTTCTTGATTTTGGGAAGCAATAAGTTTATTAGATTGGCTTTCTTTTTCAATAGTGTTTTGAAAGATTTCATCTAATTGATTTAGTTTGTCTTTTAATTCATTCAAAGATTTTTCATTTGAATTTAATTCTTGTAATTTTTGACTTTTTTTCTCATTTAAGTCCTGCAATTCATTATTCAACTCATCTGAAATTTTCTTATAATTATAATATTGATGATAAATTAATTTTATATCTAATTCTTTTAATTCTTCTGTCAGTTTATTATATCTTCTCGTTTTAGATGCTTGTCTTGAAAGAATATTGACTTGTTTTTCGACTTCACGAACAATGTCTTCAACTCTAATTAAATCAGTTTGAATATTTAGTAATTTCTTGCGAGCTTCTTTGCGTCGAATTTTATATTTTTTAACACCGGCGGCTTCTTCAATTAAACTTCTTCTTTCTTCGGGTTTGCCGCTCAAAATAGCTTCTACCATTTTTAATTCGATAACCGAGTAAGAGTCAGTGCCTAATCCGGTATCCATAAATAAATTATGAATATCTTTCAAACGGCATTGAGTGTTATTTAAAAGGAATTGGCTGTCGCCATTTCTGAATAAACGTCTTGCAACTGTTACTTCTGTATATTCGGTAGGTAAGATTTTTTTATTGTTTTGCAATGTCATTGAGACTTCTGCCATACCAAGAGGTTTACGTTTATTCGTACCATTGAAAATCACATCTTCCATCACATCTGAACGCAATACGGAAGTTTTTGTTTCACCCAAAACCCATCTGATAGCATCTACAATATTTGTTTTACCGGAACCATTAGGACCAACCAAAGCAGTCAATCCGTCGGAAAATTTAAAACTTGTTTTATTCGCAAAGGTTTTAAAACCAATTATATCTAAATTTGATAAATACATTTATAGTCTCTTTCAATTTCACCAGCACAAAAATATTAAATTAAATAAAAAATTTTATCTTATTAGGCGATTTTTTGGCATTTTTACCAACATTGGGAAAATTGCCATAACCGTCGTATAAAAAGATATCGCCAAACCGTATTTCCCAAAGAATGGAATAAATGCAATATTGCTAAATTTGATGTATAAAAAGAAATAAATTAAATTGTGAACAACAGAACTAATAAAAACAATAATTAAAAATCTATAACTCCCGATATTTTGCTCAATATTATTATCTTTATAAAACCAACCGGCAATCAAAGCGGCAACAGTTTTGGATAAAGCATTTGTACCTAATACGTCGAGCGATAAAATATCGAAAATTAATCCAAAAGTAAACGAAGCAATCATTCCTTCGAACTGTCCTTCGGATAGTGTTACCCAAACACAGAAAATCAAGAGTAAATCAGGTGTTAATCCGTCAATAGCAATAAAATCCAAAAAAATAATATCAATTAACGATAAAGCAATTGCTACTAACAAATAAATAGCATAACGTTTAACAATTGATTGTTTTTTCTTATTATTAAAAATAATTTTCATCTTATCTTAGATTTTTCCTTGATTTTAGTTTTTCATCAATATCGTTGATTAATTTTTGCCTTTCTTCGTCGGGAATAAACTTTAAAATAAAAACTTGATCTAAAGTCGCAAAATTAACAAAAGGTTTTACGGAAATACGTGCGAATATGTCCCCCGGCAATTCCAACTTCTTGACAATATAGCCAATAGGCAAATTACTAGGATATTTATCGCTAAAATTTGATGTAACAATTGTGTCGCCAACAGCAACATCATAAGATTTAGGTATATTTTCGAGGGAAAAATTTTGACTTCCTTCCCAAATTAATATACCATCATATCTGGTTCTTTGAGCCATACCTGCAATTTTCACATTTCTATTGATGATTAATTCAACTAATGAGTAATTATTGGTAGCTCCTTCGATAACACCAACCAAACCGGCATCGTTTCTGACTGCCATACCTACTTTAACCCCATCTGCTAATCCTCGATTGAGCATATAATAATTTCTTAATTCAATATTAGTTTTACCTATTACATCAGCAGATATAGTCTCGTATTTTAACTCGCTTTTAAGCTTAATCATAGCTTTGAGTTTTTGGTTTTCAATAATTGAATTCCGCATATTGGAAACTTCGTTGTTTAACTGCAAATTCAATTCTCTCAAAGTTTTATTTTCGCTTTTCAATGCTCCGGTATCAGGAATCCAAGAAAAAGCATTTTGCATCCACCCAATTGTGCCAATAACATAGGTTCTAAAACCACTAAGCCTGCTAATGTCCGATGAAGCAATTAGTATTAAACTGATAATAACGAGAATCACAAAAGTAATATACTCTTTATAATCTTTTATTATTTTGTTAAATTTACCCATTTAATTGATTAGCAAATTATAGCAAAAAAAACACGGTTCTTTTTTAACAAACCGTGTAATTTATTAGAACATAAAATAATTAATATCTTGCATTTTTAATTAAAACTGAAGAATATTCATTCAAATTTTCCAAAACTTTACCAGTGCCACGTACAACTGAAGTTAAAGGGTCTTCGGCAATGTGAACCGGAAGCGAAGTTGCTTCCATTATTTTATTGTCTAAACCTTTGAGTAAGGCACCACCACCACTGACCATAATACCTCTATCATATATGTCTGCCGCTAACTCGGGAGGTGTTTTTTCCAACAAGGTTATAACAGCTTCAACAATTGGGTTGATAGATTCGGCAAGAGCTTCACGTATATCAGCAGAACTAACGAGAATGGCTTTTGGAATACCTGAGACCAAGTCTCTACCTTTAACCTCTACCGTAATTTCTTCTTCAAGAGGAACAGCGGAACCAACTTGGCATTTTATCATCTCCGAAGTTCTCTCACCGATAAGGATATTATGATTAGCTCTAAAATACTTGGTAATATCGGCAGTCATCTCATCGCCGGCAATTTTTATTGATTCGTCGCTTACAATCCCACCCAAAGCAATCACGGCAATTTCAGTTGTACCGCCACCAATATCAACAATCATATTGCCTATTGGCTCTTGTACATTTAATCCGATTCCAATAGCACTTGACATAGGTTCAGCGATTAAATGAACTTCTTTTGCGCCTGCGTGTTCGCAACTGTCTCTGACCGCTCTTTTTTCCACTTCAGTTATTCCCGATGGGACACATACGACAACACGGCGAGCAGGTTGCCAACTAAGTGATACTTTGCGAATAAAAGCTCTAAGCATACCTTCTGTAATCTCGAAATCAGCAATTGCACCGTCTCGCAATGGTCTTATTATTTTTATATCGCGGTGAGTTTTGCCTACCATAGCCTGTGCTTCTTTTCCGATTGCAATAATATGCTTGCTCGTTCTGTCGTAAGCAACGATTGAAGGTTCATTCAGAACTATTTGTTTGTTCTTCATCCAAATAAGTGTATTTGCAGTTCCTAAATCTATTGCTACGTCATTTGAAAATAATCTAAATAATCCCATGAAATTTTATCTCATTGATTTATAAAATTCTTACTAAATACAATTTACAAAAATAGTAGTTTTCAATTTAATATTATAAGATTTTATTTGATTGACTTAAATATTTCTGAAAACTAAGAAAAAACAAAGAATTAATCACTGTAACGGAAAAGGCAATAAATAAATAATCACAATACAAAATACTTATTATACCAGTCGAGAGTTTATTTATAGATACGAAATTAAAAATACTTTATGATGCAATTTGCTGACATTTATTAAAAATACATTGCAAATATATACGTATTAAATATATTGGCAGTTCTGAAATTGCCTTATAATAATAATGATTTTATTATTATGCTTATATTGAATTTGTTTTAGTATTTATAAAATTAGTCGGAAGTTTCAAATTGAATATTAAATTATTAATTAACAAACGCAAATTATTATTGATTTTATCAGCAATTGCTTTGTTGTTTAATATCAATAATGTATTTTCAAATTCAAATACAGATGATAATAATAACAAGAAACAAACCTTGTTATTACAAAAAAACAATAATAAATTAGCTCCACTTGATTATTTCACAAAAGATACTTTAATTAATAATAATCAATTAATATTAGATAATGAAAAACCGGGAGAACCGAGTAGATATATCTACAGCCCATTTCAAGATACAGTTTATAATAGAGCTATTAGACTAACAATTCCAATATCAGTTAGGTTAGACAATGATTATCAATTATTTGAGAAAAAACGTCAACTCGAACGTGAATTAGAAAATAATTTACCTTGGCAAATAGCTCTGGAAAATTTGAATTTCGACCCTGATATTTTGAAGCCTTCTCCGCAGGAATTAGTACAAAGAGAAGTCATGATAAGACGCTCATTATACGTGCCTTTTGTACCAATATTGATGAATAAGGGATTGAGCATAAATCTTCAAGATATTGGTAGATTTTTTGGTCTAACTGAAGATGTATCACCTGTTTTGAATTTCAAAACAGAGCGAACCGAAGAAGTAGAAATTGTTATTTATTCAATACAGGCTGTAGCAATCGCTAGAATTTACAAAGGTATTTTATTTCCCGGAGCACATACAATCACATGGAATGGTAGAGATGACAAGGGGAGGCCTATGCCATCAGGGGATTATATCGGTGAAATCCGAATCGGAACTGTCCGTTATTATAGAAAAAGAATTACTCTTCCTTAAAATTATTTTAACATTTTTATTTATTCATCTTGCTCTTTATCAAAATTATTATTATTTTAATTGTTTAGACTTTATTAAAAAAGTATAAATATATTTATTAATTAGAGTAAAAATATGAAAAGAGCTACTTTATTACAACATCTTCGCTATAGATTTGATAATTTGATGTCAAAAGGAACGTTGGCACCAATAATTTTATTATTCGTAGTAGCGGTTATAACCATAATTGTAATATCATTTATTATTTATATAACAGGTTCGGTTCCAAGCACTAAAATACTTGGTCTGAGTAATTCACAAGATTATAATTTCTTAGAAATAATTTGGGTTACTATTTTAAGAACTTTAGACGGCGGGGTTATATCAGATGATCCAACTAATTTTAAATTTTTATTCTTTATGTTTATTTCAACCGTCGGCGGTATCTTTATGGTAAGTATTCTTATAGGTATTGTTAATAGTGGTGTAACTCGCAAAATGAACAATCTTAGAAAAGGGCGTTCATTTGTTGTAGAAACTAATCAAACTGTAATTCTCGGGTGGTCGTTCCAAGTCTATCAAATTATTTCAGAATTAGTTATTGCAAATGAAAATCAAAAAAATGCAAGCATTGTAATCCTTGCCGAAAAAGATAAAATTGAAATGGAAGATAAAATTAAGGCTAAGGTCGGTGACACCGAAAACACAAAAGTTATTTGCAGGACAGGCAATCCGATTGATTTAACCGATTTGGAAATTGTTAATTTGAACGAGGCAAAATCTATTATTGTTTTGGCACCCGAATCAGGAGATCCTGATTCTATGGTTATTAAAACTATTCTTGCTATTACCAATAATCCAAACAGAAAACCATCACCTCACAAATATCATATTGTTGCTGAAATCAGAGATCCAAAAAACGTCCCAATTGCAACTATTGCAGGTAAAGACGAAGTTCAATTAGTAATTTTTGATGATTTAATATCAAGGATTACTGCTCAGACTTGCCGACAACCCGGCTTATCGGTGGTATTCACTGAATTGCTAGATTTTAGTGGAGATGAGATTTACTTTCAAGAAGAGCCTAAATTATATAACAAGACTTTTGTTGAGGCAATGTTTGCTTACGAAACCTCTGCTATTATTGGCGTTTACAAAAATGACGGCAAGATTATGATGAAGCCTCCTATGAATACCAAGATTGAAAAAGGAGACAAAGTTATAGCTATTTCCGAAGATGATGACACTGTAATTGTTTCGGGATTAAGCGAATATGGTATTGACCCGGGGGCTATCAGAATTGCACCCAAATACGTTCCTCCGAAACCGGAATCTACATTAATTCTTGGTTGGAACCGGAGAGCACCACTTATTATAAATGAATTAGATAATTATGTATGGCCCGGCTCAAAAATCACAGTAGTATCAGAAAACCCGGTAGCTGAAACAGAGTTATCTCTTCATTGTTCGGATTTAGCTCATCAAACAGTTTCTTATTGGTTTGGTGATACAACCAGTAGATCAATTTTAGATGACTTAAAAATTGAACAGTATGACCATATAATCGTATTAAGTCAAACAGATCTTTCTGATGTTCAATCTACTGATGCACGAACTTTAAAGACATTATTACACCTTCGGGATATAGCGGATACTCATGGTCATGATTTCTCCATAGTTAGCGAGATGCTTGACGATAGGAACAGAAAATTAGCGGAAATAACTCATACTGATGATTTCATTGTTAGTGTTAAGTTAGACAGTTTAATGTTGTCGCAGATTTCAGAAAATCGTGAATTGAAAACGGTTTTTGAAGATTTGTTTGATGCTGGCGGAGCGGCAATTTATATAAAACCTGCGGAAAATTATGTTGAATTAGGCAGACCTGTTAATTTTTATACTATTTTGGAATCGGCACGTCAAAGAAATCAAATCGCGATAGGATACAAATTGCAAGAAGACAGGGCACCTGCTGAGGAAGAGTATATGCTGGCTTATGGTGTAGTAGTTAATCCTAAAAAATCTAATCAAATTTTCTTCGCCGAAGGGGATAGAATTATCGTAATTTCCGATGAAGAACAGGTAGCTTAGAAAAAATAATTTAATCTGGTTGTTTAAAACCGGCATAATTATTTAGCAATCATCTAAGTTGTTGAAATTTTATATCTATCTTTATAATAAGGATAATATGAGGATTTATACCATTTAAATTTTATTAAAACAAAGCGCTTTGAACTTTTACATTAGCCAATTTATTAAAATCAAAATAAATATTTTTTACTATAAATAATTTGTAAAAAAATATAGTAAAAAATAAATAAATATTAT
>CAZVPQ010000090.1:0-7892 GCA_964628675.1 uncultured Hyphomicrobiales bacterium
CTATTATATTCATTTATCCCTTGGGCAACATTTTCAAAATATTTATATTTTGATAATTATATAATATGGATAATTAATAATTATGTATAAATGAGGTCAATATGAAAAAATATTTCATTACACAATTTATGTTATTAGCTTTTGCTTTCTTAATGATGCAATCTTGTAACGAAACAACAAAGCCCATTGATCAGGGCAATACCAATAATGGTGATGGACCATATATTGAAAAAATATCTTCACCTGCGACTTATGCAGGTTATCCTTTGACAATCACAGGAGAAAAATTCGGTATAAGTCAAAATACAAGCAGTGTTAAAATTAATAATCAAAACGTAAGTAAATATCTTTATTGGTCAAATAATTTAATAATAATAATGTTGCCTTCCGATGTCGTTTCCGGTAAACTTCTTGTTTCTACGACTGATGGGAACTCAAATGAAGTTGATTTAACTATTAAAGAACCTGATACAGGTAATCCACCTGAAATTAAATATATTGATACTGATAAACCGAGACCGAGACAAACGATTGGATTAAACGGAATAAATTTCGGAGATACACAAGGTCCAAATTTTGTTATTTTTAATGGTGTAGTAGCCGAGCATTACAATAATTGGTCGGATACGAAAATATCTGTGGATGTGCCTGACAATGCAAGTTCCGGCGATGTTTATGTTTATGTTAACGGTCAGATGTCAAATCCGGAATATCTTGAAATAAGAGAAGACAACATGCTTTTGGAGCAAGTTTTGATTCCGGCAGGAACATTCCAAATGGGTGCAGAAGATGAACCCGAAGCTTATAATACACCTGTTCACGAAGTTACAATTACAAAAGCATTTTATATGTCTATTTATGAGATAACTCAAAAAAATTGGAAATCAGTTGTTTTTGAATCGCCACATAATAGTTATCACACTGGACCTAATTTCCCTGTCGAAAGAATTTCTTGGGTGAAAGCTTGTTTATTTTGCAATGATTTATCAAAGCGTGAGAGGTATCAAGAAGTTTATACTATATCGGGCAATGATGTAACTGTAAATTGGGATGCCAACGGTTATCGGCTTCCAACAGAAGCTGAATGGGAGTATGCCGCTCGAGCCGGTAGTGATTGGATGTATGGTAAAGGTGCCGATGGCAATAAAGGTGTAGTTAACGAAATGGCATGGCACAATGAAAATTCACAGAATCAAACTCATGATGTCGGTTCATTAAAACCGAATGCTTTCGGACTTTATGATATGCTTGGCAATGTTCAAGAATGGTGTTGGGATTGGTTTGATGCCGATTATTATTCTGCAGAAAATAACAATATAGATCCAAAGGGTTCTGATGTTCAAGATGCCGGCAAAGTGCTTAGAGGTGGTGCTTATACTAATGACAAATATAATACAACAGTATCTTATCGATGGAGTTATCAAGCTTCGGGAGGATCAGAATTTTATATAGGGTTTAGAGTTGTTAGAAATGTTCGTTAATTTATTTAATATTTCAGTTTAGAATAGAGGATATAATGTTTAGTAAAATCACAAAAGTTTTTCTTATGTTTTTTGTTGGGATTATTTTATTAAATTCATGTAAGGATAATACAACAAAACCTATTGTAAATGATCCCGTCATTGATAGAATTGATCCTGTAAATGGTATTATTGGACAAGTAGTAAGACTTTATGGAAATTATTTTGGTTCGGATAGAGGCTCAAGTTATGTACAGTTTGCAGAAGCCAAAGCCGCTAAATCGGATTATATTGATTGGTCGGACACACTGATTATTGTTAGAGTTCCTCAAAAAGCTTTGACAGGTCAAGTATCAGTTGTTGTCGGTGGGACAAAAAGCAATTATGTTAATTTTACTGTTGGTCAAAATGCGGGTCCGCCATTTATAAGCAGGGTTAATCCCGATCAAGCTTTCCGAGGTAATGAAGTTACTATTGACGGTTCAAATTTTATGAATACGAGAGGAAGTAATTATATTGAATTCACAATAAATAGTACTAAATATAAACCATCTGACAATGACTATCTTGCTTGGAAAAATACGCAGATAAAATTCAAAGTTCCAATGAATTTCCCAAAAGGTACTGGTACTTTGACAGTGTTTGCTAATAGTCAACAAAGTCAAAGCAAAAAGTTTACCGTATTAGAGCAACAACAAGAAGACCCACCTGTGATTGATTACGTAGAACCTTCAGTTGCTTTAGTCGGAGATACTATCGCAATACACGGCTCTGAATTTACGGATTTCAGAACGAATCACAAAGGGTTTGTAATGCTCAGTGGCATTAAGATTGAAGATTTGGGTTATGTTGATTGGAAAGACAAATTAATTCTTATCATAGTCCCCAAAAATGCTGTTGATGGAAAAATTTATGTATCCAAAGATGACTTGAAAAGTAATGAAGTTGATTTCACCTTGGGTTCGGTTGAATATAAAAATCCTACGATAGATTCATTGTCAAATAAATTTGGAAAAGCAAATCAAACGATTGATATTTATGGTAAAGATTTTGGAGATTATCAAGGAACAAGTTATATTAATTTTGGTGGTTCAAAATTAAATAGGAATAATATTCTGAATTGGTCTGATAATACAATTTCAATGCAAATACCATCTGATGCTCAAATTGGATTTCAAAATATAATTGTTTTTGTACACGATAAACCAAGCAATTCTTACGCTTTGGAAATAATAGATGCATCTAAAAAATTGATTGTAGAAAATACTGTATTAATCAAAGCAGGTTCATTTACTATAGGCACAAACGATGACGATATGTGGGCTAATCCGTCTCATCAAGTTAGTTTGACAAGAGATTATTATATGAGCATTTATGAAATCACTCAGAAACAATGGTCGAAAGTATTTAACGCAAGTGATCCGAGTTATCAAAACGGAACACCTGATAATCCTGTCGAACAGATAGCATGGGAAAATTCAACTGTACCCTACGGAGTAATTGAATGGTGCAACGAGGCTTCTAAATTAGATGGCTTTGAACCTTGCTATACTATTAATGGTAGTGATGTTAGCTGTGATTTTTCGAAAAACGGTTATCGTCTCCCTACCGAAGCTGAATGGGAGTATGCTTGCCGTGCCGGTACAAGCGGAGATTATTCTTTCACCGGAAATATTGATGATTATGCTTGGACTTTACAAAATTCTAACAAAGAAGTTCATAATGTCGGTTTAAAATCACCAAATCCTTGGGGTTTATATGATATGTACGGTAATGTTGCCGAGTGGTGCTGGGATTGGTTAGAAACTTATTCTTCCGAATCTCAAACTAACCCAACAGGTCCTAGTAAGTTTACGGGTAATGGAAGAGTAGTCAGAGGAGGAAGCGCTTTTTCGACTCTTAGCGAAATTAAATCTTGGAGTCGAGAAGATTACAACCCTAATGTAAGAGAAAGAAAAATTGGTTTTAGAGTAGTTAGAAATAAATAAATTTATTATCATAATCGAGTTTCGATTTGGTTACGGTTTTTTAATTAGTAAATAGGAATTACAAAATGAAAAATGCTTCTTTAATGAAAATCAGCATAAATTCTGCACAGTTTTATGCTTATCACGGAGTTAAACAGGAAGAAAGAACATTAGGCGGAAAATATGAAGTTGATTTAGATTTATACTATGATGCAACTAATGCTATTATTAACGATGATGTTAATCTTGCGTTAAATTATGATGAAGCTTTTTATGTTATTGAGGAAGTAATAAGTAATGAAAATTACCACTTAATTGAAACTATTGCAAGAGAGATATTGAATTTATTAATGGAAAAATTTCCTCAACTCCAGAAGGCTAAAGTTAAAATTAGAAAAATCAATATTCCTTTACGCAGAATTGTTAATTATGTCGAGGCTCAGCAAAGTATTTCAAGAACTTGAAACAAATGAATAAAGACAAAATAATAACAAAAAAGAAAATTCCTGTTTTGTTGTCTATAGGTTCTAATTTGGGTGGAAAAAGAAGAACTATTGAGAGTGCTTTTGAATTATTAAAAAAATCAAATACTCTGGAAAACACAGTAATTTCTTCATTTTACAAAACTGAACCTGTTGGTTTCAAAGACCAACCTTGGTTTTTAAACGTTGCTGTTAGTGGCAAAACAGATTTAGACTTAAATTCTCTGATTGAAATTTGCAAAAGCATAGAATATTCTTTAGGTAGAAAAAAGAGAGAAAAATGGCACGAAAGAGAAATTGATATTGATATTTTGTTCTATGGAGATTTAATAAAGGAAAGTGATCAATTGACAATTCCACATAAATTTATGCACGAAAGAAAATTTGTTTTGCAACCGGCTTCCGAAATTGCAGGGGATTATATACACCCTAAATTAGGTGTATCCGTATCTAATTTGTTACGGAATTGCAATGACAAATCAATTGTAAAAATTATATAATGCTTACGCCTGGACCAAAAGAATGAATATAACAAACGAAATAAGAGATAAAATTCTAAATTCGATTGATATTATTGAACTTATTGGTAGCGCCATTAATTTGAAACGGCGGGGTTCGAATTATATAGGACTATGCCCCTTTCATAATGAAAAGACTCCGTCTTTTACTGTTTCTCCGGACAGAGGGATTTATAAATGTTTTGGTTGTGGGGCTTCAGGTAATGCTATAACTTTCCAAATGGAATATTATAGGATGACTTATCCCGAAGCTATAAAAGATTTAGCGAATAAAGTCGGAATAACAATTGAAGATAAGCCATTTAGTCCTGAACAAAAAATCAGAATGACAGAAAAAGATGAAGCATTGAAAGCTTTGTCTATTGCTTCTGATTTTTATCATAAAATGCTAAAAGCAACTGCCGGTAAAAAAGCGTTGCAATATTTTAAAAATAGAGATTTGAGTATGGAATTAATCAATTCCTTTAAACTTGGCTTTGCCCCTGATTCTTGGAATTCATTAATTATACACTTAAAAAAAGAACATATTTCAGAATCTACAATGTTAGATGCCGGTTTGGTAATCAAAAAAGATTCGGGTAGAATTTATGATAGGTTTAGGAACAGAGTTGTTTTCCCAATATTAGACCATTTAGGTAAAACCGTCGGTTTTGGAGCAAGAATACTTGTCGATGATAAACAGCAAGCTAAGTATATTAATTCGCCTCAAACTATTGTTTATGATAAGAGCAAAATCCTATATGGATTGTTTCAAGCAAAAAATGAGATTCGCAATAAAACCGAGGCAATATTAACAGAAGGATACGCTGATGTACTTACTCTTCATCAAGCAGGGTATAACTACGCAATAGCATCAAGCGGAACTTCGCTTACAAATGAGCAACTCAATAATTTGTCTCGCTATTGCAAATCTTTGTACATTGTGTACGATGCTGACAATGCGGGCATAAAAGCAACTATTAGAGCTTTGGAAATAGCATTGTCTCATAATTTTAGTGTCAAAATCGTATCGTTGCCAAGCGAACAGGATCCAGACAGTATTATTAGAGAACTCGGAGCAAAAAATTTCCAAATTTACCTTGACAATTCACTTTCTTTTTTAGATTATTTAGTTAATTATTACAAAAATGCTGGGAAGTTTAACAATCCATCATCAAAAGCTGAAACTATTCGAGCTTTGGTAAAATTAATTAGCAAGATGCCCGACAGATTGCAACACGATGATTATATTAGCAAATTAGCAAATTTACTATCATTAAGTGAAAGACAAGTTGAACAAATTTATCAAGAAAAGAAAAGTATAGAACAGAAAAATAAAAATATTAAAAAGAATTTAACCAAAATAAATCCTGTCGAAAAAAATGCTCTTATTCAAAATAATAGAGATAATGAGAAAAAATTAGAAGATACTGAGAATTATAATTTAATACCCGAAGAAGTTCTTTTGCTACAGATTGGTATTTTAGATAAAAATAGTATTAAATTGATGAAAGATATTTTCGGTCTTGATGTGGATTTACTTCAAAGTAATACGGCTAAACGACTTCTTTCTTTGATTATTGACTTTAGCAAAAAATCCGAAGATATTGCTCAAGCTATGTTTGAAGATGAAAGTATTGACGAGAGCGACAAAGAATTTTTGACTAATCTGATTTTTAGCAAAAGCCATATTAGCCACAGCTGGTCAAAGTTTACTAATGTTGAACTCAAAAATGATACTGAACGAGGTATAAGAGATATTGTAAATCGATTGAAAATAATATCAATTGACAAACAGTTAGATGATATTATGGGAAAGCTTCACAAAAATATACCCCTTGACGAACAATTAATATTAACTAAAAAAATAAAAGAACTCAGTAGCGAGAAAAAAATTATCGAACAATTGCTTATCAAGTAAAAAATCATTAACTTATGCTTGTGATAGATAAAATAAAAAAATATATTAAAACACTTAATTTGCAAAAAATAAAAAAGCAAGTAAAATCAAAAGCTTTTTTAGGCTCTGTGCTTTTTGCGGCATCACTTTGGGCTTACTCCAGTTTGAATTATGACTATAAACCCTTAATTAAAGTTCCTTTGACTATTAAAGTTCCTGCAAATAAAGCAATTGAAAAAGGACTTCAACAAGAAGTATCAATCAAAGTTAAAGGTAGCGGTTGGCAATTATTTAATCTTATATTTTTCAATACTTCCGCAAAATGCGTAATTGATTTAACTTCTAAGGATTTAAGCGGCAAAGAATATATAATTACTCGTACAGATGTTTTAAAAGGTCTGGAAAATATAGTAGATGTTGAGCCAATTGACGTTCAACCGGAATCTATGAAATTAACTATTGGTAAAATGGCAACTTATAAAGTTCCTGTTAATCCGATTTTATCTATTTCTCCGAGACCGGGCTTTATTGCGATGAGTAATATAAAAATTCAACCTGATAGTATTTTGATTACCGGCAATGAAAAATTGATTAAAGGTATCAAAAGGTGGAATACTAAAGTATTTGTTTCGAATAATTTATTTAAAACTACAACTTTTGATGTGCCTTTGGCAGATTCTTTGAAGGGATTTATTACTTTATCCCAAGCGAATGTAAAAATTACAGTTAAATTACAACAAGCCGCTGATATTACTATTTATGATGTCAAATTACATATTAAGGGTGGCTCTTTGCCAAAAGGGCATAAATTACAACCCAAGCGAATTAGTGTGGTTGTCCATGGCGGGATAGAGCAAATTGCCAAAATAACCGATTCGGATATTTATTCATATATTAATTATAAAGATATTATGAATGATTCTACCGGTATAATAATACCTAAAATTCAAATTAATGAGAATATTGACAAAGCAGCAAGTGGCGGTGATTTTTTAATCTGGGTTATAATGTTTAGTATTTTAGTTATAGGTGTGGGTTCTCTTGCATGGATTAATAAAGATATAGAGCGATAAAACCCATTTATCAAAGAAAAAGATTTTAAGGCTATTTAGGAAGAATCGTAAGAAAGATAATATAGTTTAATTGCTACAATAGTGTTAACTATATTTAAAAAGGAGAAACAAATGAAAAAATGCTCATCATTACAAGAAGTTCGAGTAGAAATCGATAAAATTGATTCCCAATTAGTTGAGCTTATAGCCCAGCGTAGTCATCTTATACGTCAAGCCGCCGGTTTTAAAGAAAGTGTCGAAGAGGTTAAAGCCGAAGATAGAATCAATGACATTATGCAAAATGTTCGAAAAAAAGCGATAGAATTAAATATAAATCCAAATATGATATCAGAATTATTTACGATAATGATTGATGAAATGGTAGAAACTGAGATAAGTGAATTTAGAAACGGTGGAAATTTTTAAATATATGAGAGATAGATAAGGCCGATAAGCATCGTCTATTTATTTGTATCTGGAAGGTAAAGAGTTTATTTATATTGTCCAAAAAGGCTCAGCGGATTTAAAAGATAT
>CAZVPQ010000091.1:0-2455 GCA_964628675.1 uncultured Hyphomicrobiales bacterium
GTAATAGTTTTTAACTGCGGAAGTTCTTCAATGAAATTCCAAATAATTGATACTGATTTGGAAAAAATCAAGAATAGTGAAGATAGAACATTAGCGAAAGGCTTAATTGAGCGTATAGGAAGTCAATCTTTGATAAGTTTAGAAATTGAGGGTCAAAGTACAAAGAAAGAAGCTCTTCCAATAAGAGACCATAAATCAGCAATAAATTTTATAATTAAATGGGTAACTGCACCTGAAACAAATATACCGAATATTAGAGGCTTGGAGGATATTCATGCTATTGGGCATAGAGTTGTTCACGGCGGTGAGAAATTTAAAAATTCAATTAAAATTGATAGCGAAGTGATTAAAGGAATCGAAGATTGTATTGATTTAGCTCCTTTACATAATCCAGCTAATCTTAAAGGTATTTATGCGGCAAGAGAGATATTCGGACCGAGTATCCCACAGGTTGCTATTTTTGATACTGCTTTTCATTCTACTATGCCTGACACTTCATATCTATATGCAATTCCATATCAAGTTTACAGAAGATATAAAATTAGAAAATACGGTTTCCATGGGTCTTCACACAGATATATAGCATATAAATATCGTGTTCTTGCCGATAAAACACGTGAAGATACTAATATTATTACTTTGCATTTGGGTAATGGTGCTTCGGCTTGTGCAATTAAACATGGGATTTCTATTCAAACGTCAATGGGTTTTACTCCTTTGGAAGGTTTAGTGATGGGTACTCGTTGCGGTGATATAGATCCTACGGTTATAGAGTATTTGGTACATAAAGAAGGTGTTTCTATAGACGAAGTTTTTTCAATTTTGAATAAAAGATCAGGTGTTCTTGGTATTTCAGGTCTAACTAATGATATGAGAGATTTATTGGAAGAAGTTGATGAACATAAAGACAGAAGGGCAAAATTAGCTCTTGATATGTTTAGTGAAAGAGTAAAAAAATATATAGGGGCATATATGGCGGCTATGAATGGTGCCGATGCTATATGCTTCTCTGCAGGTATTGGAGAAAATTCACCATATCTTAGAGCAAATATTTGTAAAGATTTGGAGTTCTTTGGTATTGAATTAGATGAAGAGCTTAATAAAGAAGCTGTTGGCGGAAAAACAATGAAAATAAGTAAGGAAGAAAGTAAAGTTGATGTTTACGTTATTCCTACTAACGAAGAATTGGTTTTTGCACGTGATACAGTTAGAGTTGTTTTAAATGTTCCTCAACCTTGGAGATAATTAATAATTAATTTGGAGACGATATAATGAGTATGAATTTTATAGAAACTATTAGGTCCAAAGCACAAAAGCTGAATTTATCTGTAGCTTTTCCTGATGCAGAAGACGATAGAACTTTGAAAGCCGCTATTTTCCTTCTAAAAGAGAAAATTGCTAAACCGGTTTTAGTTGGTAATCTTGATAAAATTAGCGAAGTAGCTAGTGATAATAAATTGGATATTAAGGGTATTCCTATAATCAATCCGGAGGATTCGGAATATCAAGATGAGTTTGCTCAATTATTATTTGAGAAAAGAAAGCATAAAGGAATGACTCTTGACAAAGCTAAGGAAGCGATTAAAGACCCGCTTTATTTTGCAGGTTTATTATTAGATACGAATAGGGTAAAAGCTGTTGTGGGAGGCAATGTGTCTCCTACGGGCAATGTTATGCGTGCCGCTATTCATACAGTTGGAGTTGCCAAGGGAATATCAGTTGTAAGTAGCTTTTTTGTTATGGTATTTCCGGATAAACTATTTTGTTTTGCTGATTGTGCGGTCAACCCCAATCCAACAGTTCCCCAGTTAGCAGATATTGCTATTAGCTCGGCTAAGAATTATTCTGCTGTAACCGGAGAGGATTCAAAAATAGCTATGTTGTCCTTTTCAACCAATGGTAGTGCTTCTCACGAAGATGTGGAAAAAGTGCAAGAAGCAACAAAATTAGTTAAACAAAAAGCTCCTGAATTGCTTGTTGACGGTGAAATGCAATTAGATGCCGCAATTGTTCCTGCAATTGGCGAAAGAAAATTCCCGGGTTCGAAAGTGGCAGGCAATGCGAATGTTCTGATTTTCCCCGACTTGAATTCAGGTAATATTGGATATAAATTAACCCAAAGGTTAGCTGGTGCAGAAGCAGTAGGACCTATTGTGCAAGGTCTTAAAAAGCCGTTTTGTGATTTATCAAGAGGTTGTAGTTCTGATGATATGATTAACGTTGCCGCAATATGCACATTGATGGCGTGAAGATAATTTTGAATTCTGAATATTTTTATGTTGGGTATTTAAGAAGAGATTCTTCACTAGGTTCAGAATGACATAGAAAACGCTGAAAGAAGTTATTATATTGTCATTTTGAGTGAAACGAAAAATCTCATCTAAGTCTTTGTATAGGCAAGGTATTTAAGAAGAGATTCTTCACTAGGTTCAGAATGACATAGAAAACGCTGAAA
>CAZVPQ010000091.1:2555-7831 GCA_964628675.1 uncultured Hyphomicrobiales bacterium
AGGTATTTAAGAAGAGATTCTTCACTAGGTTCAGAATGACATAGAAAACGCTGAATTCTGATTTGGAAAAAATTGATGGAATATTATTGATTTTTAGATAAAAAAATAACAATATAACTTTAATTCGAGAAAGTGAATTATTTGAATAATATTTATTAATTTGCTTGAAATATTTTTGATTTTATTAATTTTTTAGGATTGTTAATATGAGTATTGAGTTAAAGGGTAGCGACCTTACAATAGAAAAAGTTGTTAAGATAGCTCGTGGAAACGAAAGAGTTGAATTAGCAGACGATGCTATACAAAGAATAAAAACTTGCAGAGCTATGTTAGAACGCAAAATTGAAGCTAAAGAAATTATGTATGGTGTTAATACAGGTATAGGAGAATTTTCTGAGATAGTTTTAGATGATGAGCAGGTAAAAGAATTTCAAAAGTTTTTAATTTATAATCATTCTGCAGGAATAGGTGATCCGGCACCGATTGAATATGTAAGAGGTGCTATGACCGGTAGAATTAATGTTCATGCTCATGGCAATTCGGGATGCAGACCTGATATAACTCAAACTTTGGTTGATATGTTAAATAAGGGAGTAACTCCGGTTATATGTCAAAAGGGTTCAGTTGGAGCAAGTGGAGATTTGGCACCTATGTCTCAAATTGCTTTGCTTATGATGGGAGAGGGCGAAGCATATTATCAAGGTGAAAGAATGCCCGGTAAAGTTGCATTGGAAAAAGCAGGAATAAAAATACCGGGTTTAAAAGCTCGAGATGGATTAGCAACAATAAACGGTTCGAATGTTTTGACTGCAATGAGTGCTATTCATCTTTATGATTTCAACAGATTAGTTAAACACGCAGAAATTGCGGCGGCTATGTCTTTGGAAGCATTAAAAGCAAATATGAAACCCTATGATGTAAGACTCCATCAATTAAGAGGCTTCCAAGGCGCCCAAAGAAGTGCTAAAGCTATCAAAATGATGGTTGAAGGTAGTGATTTGATTACAGGCAAGATTAAAACTAAAGTTCAAGATGCTTATTCTATGAGGTCAACTCCTCAGGTTCTCGGTGCTGTTCACGATGCTATTAGATGGGCTAAATCCCAAGTTGAAATAGAATTAAACGGTGTTGGAGATAATCCTATATTTTTACCGGAAGATGATTTAACCTTGACAGGTGCAAATTTTCAAGGAACTCCGGTAGCTGTACCAATGGATATGGCTGGATCTTCAATTACAATGGCTTGTGTAATTTCGGAAAGACGTTTGAACAGATTATTAAACCCTGCATTGAGTGTAGGATTACCTCCGTTTTTAACTAATAAAGCCGGTGTTTTTTCAGGAATGATGCTTAGCCAATATACTGCCGATTCATTGATAGTAGAACAAAAAATCTTATCGTCTCCGGCATCTATCCAGTCAATTCCTGCGGCAGCAGACCAAGAAGATTTTGTATCAATGGGTATGACGACGGCAATTAAAAATGCTCAAATTTTAGATAATGCTTATGGAGTAATTGGAATTGAACTTATGGCGGCAGCTCAAGCACTTGATTTGAGAGATTATAAATTTGGCAAGGGTGTTATTAAAGCCAAAGAAGTTATTAGAAAATTTGTTGATTTCTTGGATATTGACAGACCGCTTTATAAAGATCATACCAAGATGAAAGAATTGGTTAAATCAGGGGAAATATTAGAAGCCGTTGAAAATGAGATAGGGAGTTTAGGTTAATAGCTTTAATAAGGGAAAAGTCTATGATTATTAAATCATTAAATACATTTATTGATATTGCAAAATCTAAATCAAAGAAGAAAATTGCAGTAGCGGCGGCAGAGGACAAACCGGTTCTTGAAGCTGTCGCTAATGCGTATAATCAAGGTATTTGCGATGCTGTTTTAGTTGGGAATGAAGAGAAAATAAAAAAATTATCAGCTGATATTGGATTTGATTTATCAAATATTGAAATTATTAATGAAACAAATCCGGCACTTGCCAGTAAAAAAGCCGTCGAATCGGTTAAAACAGGCAACGCACAAATATTGATGAAAGGGCTTGTCAACACTGCTGATTTTCTTAGAGCAATTTTGGATAAAGAAAAGGGTTTGAGAACAGGTAAGCTTTTGAGTCATATTAGCTATTTTGAATCTCCAAATTATCATAAATTAATAGCTCTGACAGATGTTGCACAAAATATTGCCCCGACTCTCGAAGAAAAAGTAGCAATAATCAATAATGCTGTTGATATGTTTCATCGTTTAGGCATAGAAAAACCAAAAATAGCTTTGCTTGCCGCAGTGGAAAATGTGAATCCGAAAATGCCCGCAACGATTGATGCCGCAATAATAACTATGATGAACAAAAGAAATCAAATCAAAGGTTGTATAATTGATGGACCTTTGGCTTTTGATAATGCAGTATCTAAAGAAGCTACTGAGCATAAAGGTATTATTAGTGATGTAGCAGGGGATTCAGATATGCTTTTTGTCCCTAATATTGAAGTAGGCAATGTGCTTTACAAAAGTTTCACGTATTTTGGGAATGCTATTGTATCTGCTATTATTTTGGGTGCGACGGCACCAATTGTATTGACTTCCAGAGCTGATTCCGATAGAAGTAAATTAATGTCAATAGCTTTGGCGGCTTCTTATTAATTTTTGAAAGTAGAATTGCTTAATGAGAATATTAGTTATTAATCCGGGTTCGACTTCAACCAAAATTGCGATTTTTAAATCGCTTGAAAATCAGTATTTGCGTACATTGAGGCATAATATTGATGAATTAAGTCATTTTGAAAGGATTATAGACCAGTATGAGTTTAGAAAAAAGATTATTCTTGATACTTTAAAAGAAGCAAAAGTTCCAGTTGATTCAATTGATGCTGTTGTAGGGCGTGGTGGTTTACTCAAACCTATTCCCGGTGGTGTCTATCGGGTTAACCAAGCATTACTTGATGATTTAAGAAAAGAAGTACTTGGAGAACATGCATCAAATCTCGGTGGTATTTTAGCTAATTGTATTGCAAAAGAAGCCGGAGAAAATATTCCTGCATTTATTGTTGACCCTGTTGTTGTTGATGAACTTGACGATATTGCGCGTCCATCCGGTTGTCCTGAATTACCAAGAATAAGCATTTTTCATGCTTTGAATCAAAAAGCAGTAGCTAGGCGATTTGCCCGTGAGCAGGGAGTAAAATATGAAGATGTTAATTTGATAGTAGCTCATCTCGGTGGTGGAATAACTGTGGGGGCTCATAAAAAAGGGAAAGTTGTTGATGTTAATAATGGTTTAGATGGGGACGGACCGTTTTCGCCTGAACGCTCGGGTAGTCTTCCTGTTGGTGGATTGGTCAAGATGTGTTTTTCTCGTAAATACGAATATTGGCAAATCAAGAAAAAAATTACTGGACTTGGTGGATTAGTTGCATATTTAGGGTCAAATAATGCAAATGAAATTGAGAAAAGAATTCATAACGGAGACAAAGAAGCAAAATTTTACTTAGAGTCTATGGCGTATCAAGTTGCCAAAGAGATTGCCTCTTATGCGGCGGTATTAAAAGGCGATGTTAATTCGATTCTTATAACCGGTGGGTTGGCTCATTCTTCAATGGTAATTGATTGGATTAAAGAAAGAGTTTCATTTATTGCACCTGTTAGAATTTTCCCGGGTGAAGATGAAATGCGTGCTTTAGCCGAAGGTACATTTTTTGCTTTGCGTGGCGATTATCAAATCAAAGAATATAAATAAAGTTTATCTGCAAAGTTTTTTATTTATCTTATTCATAAAATTATAATTTATCTTATATTTGCAATAAATATTGTTTAATTATTGTAGTATATTATGGAATATTCAGGAAGTTCAGATATAGATCCGAGAAAAGTAACAACCTTGCGTCTTCTCGAAATGAAGATAAATAAAAGAAAAATTGTTGCTTTGACGGCTTATGATGCTCTCATTGCTAAGTTACTGGAAGATGCCGGTATAGATATGATTTTAGTTGGTGATTCTCTCGGCAATGTAGTGCAAGGACATGAAACAACTTTGCCTGTAACAATTGAAG
This sequence comes from uncultured Hyphomicrobiales bacterium, assembly GCA_964628675.1. Classification (GTDB taxonomy): domain Bacteria; phylum Bacteroidota; class Ignavibacteria; order Kapaibacteriales; family UBA2268; genus CAZVPQ01. Next base: position 6,612 of record CAZVPQ010000091.1, read on the forward strand.
ATACTATTTATCATACCAAGGCTGTAATTCGAGGAGCGAAACGTCCACTTATTGTTGCCGATATGCCTTTTATGAGTTTTCAAGTTTCTGCTGAGGAAGCATTTAGAAATGCCGGCAAAATAATGAAAGAAACAGGTTGTAACGGTATAAAATTAGAAGGTGGAAAATTAGTTGTTGATGCTATAGAAAGACTTACCGAAGCAGGAATTCCGGCTATGGGGCATCTTGGATTAACTCCGCAGAGTATTAATAAATTCGGTACATATAAAGTAAGAGGAACGGATTCAAAGGAAGCTATGCAAATTTATAATGATGCTAAACTTTTAGAAGAAGCCGGAGCTTTTGGTATCGTTCTGGAAAAAATTCCTACCGAATTAGGCAAAAAAATAACAGAAGAATTAAAAATTCCTACTATTGGTATTGGAGCCGGACCTTATTGCGACGGGCAAATTTTGGTTTATACCGATTTGTTGGGATTAACAACTGATTTTAATCCGAGATTTGTCAGAAGATATGCAGATTTAGGCGATGTAATCAAAACTGCGGTTGAAAAATACGGTAACGATATAAGAAATCTTGATTTTCCAAATGAATCGGAAAGCTATTGATAAGAATATGAAAAATTTTATATATATCGGAACCGCATTGTTTTTGCTCATAGCTATTTTTTCAGCTTGCAATGAAAGTACTTTAACTTCAAACAGAGATGTAATTTTCCCCGATTCATTAGTTAGTTATCAAAATCAAGTTCAGCCGTTTTTAAATATGAATTGTGCTTATCAAGGTTGTCATAGTGCAGAAACTATGGCAGGAGGCAGGAAAATGACTGATTATTTTTCTTTGTTCGATACTTATAATATCGGGTTGATTTTTATTACTAATCCTGAGCAAAGTCGATTAGTTACTGTTATGAAAAACAATCCTCCACACTTGGGACAATTTTATTTTCCCGAGGGACAGGCGCGTTAAGAGTGGGCGCGATAGTTCGGGCGACAGGTTTACTGTCGAGATGACAAGCGATAAACTTATCAATAATCATGGAAATAGCAAGAAATTGTTTTGAGGAGCAAATCGTATTTGCGGCAGGCGCTGGATATTCCGTGCGCAACCAGGCACGCAGCATGGCGGTTAAATCAGGACCGGCCGGCAGAGTCTGATGGTTGTTCTGCTTCAGACATGTCCCGCAGAGCATTCCGCCCAGTGACGCGGAAAACTGCCGA
>CAZVPQ010000092.1:0-7761 GCA_964628675.1 uncultured Hyphomicrobiales bacterium
TAAGGACTTTTTATGAATTAAAGTAGCGAATAACAAAACATAATAATTTCATTTTTATTAGACCGTATTTAGCTTGTTTCAGCTATTATAAAAAGATTTATTTTAAATTTAGTGGGTATTTTTTTAATGATAGTTCATAATAAACTTCATTTTTTGATTAACTTGCTTTTTTCAGGGACGACTAATTAAAAATAGAACTAAAAAGAATATCTTTGCAATTTCATATTAATACTGCTTTAATTTCTACAATTATTTTGTTTTTAAAATGCTATCTGACAATTTCGAAATAGTTGTTTTATACCCAATTTCTATTAACTCTTTACTTTTATGGAAATCTAAGGTATTAAATTCCGCTGTTTCAGGTTCTATTAATATATCAGGTTTAGAAATTTTTATAATCAACGAAGACATGCGCTCTTGAGTGATAACGAACATTTGATTAAGAATTGTTATAAACCTTGGATTTGACACTTCATTTTTTGAATCTTCTTTTTTAATGAAATGTATTGGATGCTTGAATAAATTTTCTATCTTGGCATTAAATGGAAATCCCTCGATTTTATCTTCATTGCTACTATTATCAGTATTATTTTTATAACGAGTTTTTACTGAATATTGATTTCTTAAATTAGCTGCAATAATTAAATCCATATTCTGTTTTCTTACGACATCTACCGGAATTGGATTAGAAAGACCTCCATCTACTAAAATATGTTTGCCATATTTTACAGGTGAAAATAACATTGGTATTGAAATACTCGCCCGTACAGCGCTGATTATTTCTCCCGAATCAATAATAAGCATTTCGCCAGTTTCAATATCAGTTGCAATAGCTGAAAATGGAATTTTACAATCATTAAAAGTTTTATTTTGGAAACGGTCATTTAAAAAATTACTAAGATATTTATCATTAACAAAAGCAGAGAGAGAGAAAGACGGCAATAATATTTTAGCCATTAATTTCCAATCTGTTTGCAAAGCAATTTCTTCAATTTCATTTGGAGTCATTCCAACAGCATAAGCCGCACCAATCAACGCTCCTATACTGCTACCGCATATATAATTGATTTTTATATCAAACTCTTCAAGCGCTTTAAGTACGCCTATATGAGTCAATCCCCTTGCGCCACCACTTCCCAGAGCTAATCCAATTTTTAATTGTTCACTCATTTATTACCTTGTTTATTATTTTCCATTTGATCCTTCTCCCTTTTTTAGAGTTAATGCGATTGAATTATTTCTCGGATTTTTTTACCTTCAATTTGAATTTTATCATTATCAAATTTCTCTGACTCATATTTAATCGGATGTGAAATTGTTACCGTTACATTTGCCGGTTTGAGAAACTTATGGAATTTATTTAATGACTTTTCAGTACCTCTGATTGTGATAGGAATTATCGGAACATTAAATTTATGAGCCAATTTCACAAAGCCGAAATTAAATTCTTCTAATATTTTGTCTGTATTAATCTTTCCCTCCGGAAAGATAAGAATCAATTTATTGTCATTTAATTTTTTTCTTGTTTCTATAACAAACGCCCTATTGAAATTTTTGTGTCTAACAGGAATTCCGCCCATATTTTTTAAAAACCATCGTTTTAAACTGGTATTAAAAACGTCTATTTTCGCAAAAGTATAAATTCTTCTTCGTATTGTAGCCGCTAATAAGGGGGCATCAAGGAAACCAGAGTGATTAGAAACCAATATCGCAGCGTTTTTAGCCGGAATATTGTCATTACCAGTAATTTTTACATCTATCAAAAGAAAAAAATAGATTTTCAAAACCCAAATCACAAATTGATAAAACATCGAAATCTCCCTCATTTCCAATTACAATTTCCCGGATTTTATAATTCCGAATAAAAGCCATATACCAAGTACTGTTGCTAAAACATAACCGATTATACCTAAGGCGGGATAATCGAACAGCATTGGACCTTTATCAAGTTGTATAATAAAAGATGAACCAATAATTAAAGATGCAATAATCAATGAGAATGATATTCTATTGCTGGAACGATCTATTTCTTTGGTAAAATCATCTAATCCTTTGTGTTCCAAATTTATAGTGAATTTATCGGTTTTTATTTTAAGTAAAATATTTTGTAAATCTTCCGGTAAACTCTTTAGTAAATCGCCGATTTGCTCCATAATTCGAAAAATTTGACGGGACTGGTATAAAGGATTTATGCGTTTTAAAAATATTCCTTTTGTATAAGGAATAAGTGAATCGAATAAGTTAAATTCAGGGTACAATTGTAAACCTACCGATTCAGACATTACAATAGCTCTGCCCATCATTACCAAATCGGCTGGTAGTTTAATACGATGGTTACGTATTAATTCCATAAATTCATTGAGAGGTACAGCAGAATCTATTTGATTTAGTGGAATACCGTAATATCTATCAATTAAATCCAGTATATCTCTTTGTAAAGCACGTGAATTAATTTGATCTTCAACTAAACCAATCTTTAGTAAAACCCGGGTGATTTTATGAGCATCTTTATTGATAACACCATGAAGTATATCAAGTAAATCCTCCCTCATCTCATCATCAATTCGTCCCATCATGCCAAAATCTATAAAAACAATAACATTATCCGATAATACGAAAATATTACCCGGATGCGGGTCAGCGTGGAAAAATCCAAATTCAAAAATCTGCTTTAAAATAGATTTAGCCCCGTTTTCTGCTACTTGTTTGCGGTCTATTCCAGTATTATCAAGAGTAGATAAATCGGAAATTTTAATGCCTCGAATTAATTCAGTTACTAAAATTTTCTCAGATGTATAGTCCCAATATACGACTGGTACTTTAATTGTTTGGTCATCCTTATTATTTCGACGGAAAATATCAATATTGCGACCTTCTAAAGCCAGATTTTGTTCTTTTCGTATATTGCTCTTAAACTCTTGTACAATACTAACCGGATTATAAAGCTTGCTTTCAGGAATGTGTTTTTCAACTAATTGAGAAAGGTTAAGTAAAATATCCAAATCCGATTCAATAAGTTGTTTAATATTAGGCCGTAAAATTTTTACAGCTACATCTTCACCGCTTTTTAATTTGGCTATATGCACTTGAGCCATAGACGCAGCAGCTAAAGGCTCTTTATTAAATTCAGCAAAAATTTCGGAATAAGGTTTTCCAAATTCTTTTGTAAATTGTTTCTCTATTCCTCCGAACGGCACCGGAGTAATTTCGTCTTGTAATTTAGAAAATTCCCGAGCATATTCAGGAGGTATTAAATCCGGTCGAAGACTAAGCATCTGTCCCAATTTTATAAATGTGCTCCCCAGTTCATCAAAAGCCATTCTTAATCGAATAGGGATTCCTAATATGGCTAATTCTTTTTTTTCTATTTGCGGCAAGATTTTTTTTGCTATGTCAGGAATAAGCCCTATTTGAATTTTTGCAATAATATCCCAGAAACCGTATTTGACAAAAACACGCAGAATTTCTTTATAGCGACTTAAATTACGCATGGATTTTCTAATATTTTTCTTCATTGATTTTCCAATCAATATATAATAACATTCTATGTTTTTACTTTACTATATTTGGACTCTCAAAGTATTTGTGAAGACTAAAAGTAAAATTACTATTTATCTTCTACCATTGATTCCAATTTCTCTACGCGTAATTTTATATTCTCAATATCTTCTTTCGTAGCAATAGAAATAGTATCTGCTGTTTCTTTAACAGCATTCTTAATTATTCGGGAAATATCATTCTCTCTCTTTTCGATTATATCCAAAATTTCTTTTAAAGTATCGGATTTTTGGTCTTTGGATAATTGCCCTTTTTCAATTAATTCATCAACTAACCCTTCCACTTTTTCCTTAGATACCGAAGCGACACCTAATCCTAAATAAATGCTTTTTTTAATTAAATTTAACATTTTTTTTCTCCTTAACATAAATATTAATACAACATACTTCATTTAAACAAATTTAAACAATATTTTTTATTCTACTTCTAATTTCTTAATAAGGTTTAATATACTTTTTCTTCCTGATTGATATAAAACAAATTAAACCCATTCATACAGCACATCTCCCACCAGAATCCTTATAAGTCCCTTTCGAACAGCAGGCGTAATTATTTTATTATCCAGAGCCTTATTAATGGCATGCAACATGCTCCGAATCATATAGTATTTATCTTCTTGAACTTTATAGGGCCTATCACTATCGTTTTTTTCTAAAAGTATATGATAAGTTATTTTCTCCCCAACTTTTAGAGCTAAACCACGTAGAGTATCATTAGCTACAACTGCATTAGCCAGTTCTATCGAAGGCATTTTAAGCAATGATTTTAATGATGTTTGCAAGATATTCCTCCTCTTATGTTTATGAATTAAATAATTCAGTAATTCCACAATAATTATTATATAGTGATTACTGATATTAACAAATTTTCAACTTTCATATTATACTTGTTTTAAATAGTTCTTGCAAAGAATAATAAAAGAAGTATCCGAATGTTATAATAAAAATTCCGGTTGATACATACTTTAGAGTATGCTTTGCTTTTTCAAACCTTTCCATATTTTTCATTATTAATTGAATTGCTAAATATTGAGTGGTCAGAGTGCCTAAAGCATATAATAGACTAAAAATGATAGAATTGAAAATATTGTTCTCTTTAAGAATGGTACTTTTAGCAATAACTGAAATATTAATCCAAAAGCCCCAAAGCGTTGGATTGGAAATATAATAACCGATAACTAACAGTAAATTTCCCAAAAAACTTTTTGAACTAAGCGAAATGGTCTTTACTTTTTGATATTTCGACTTTTTGAAGAATATTTCCTTTATAAAAATAAAAACAAGAATAATTAGTCCAAGAAGCTGAGCAATCAGTTTAAACATTGGGTCAAACTCTATTTGTCCAATTCCAATAAGGAACAAAAGGCTGAAGAAAAATCCTGCAATTGCATCCAATAAAGCAATTGAAAATCCATCCCAAAATCCATCTGTCGCAGTCCGTTTTAACATAAACATTCCCAAAGGTCCGATTGGGACAGAAGAAATTAACCCTATGAAAAATGCTAAAATTATCATCGTATGTTAACCTTAATAATTGCTTTGGCAGCCATAATAACCAGCAAATAATTAGCTAATAATGTTTTGAATATTTGCTTTGATTCTAAAATATAATTTTTGATAGAACCAATAAAACCATCTTTTCGAATTTTTGTTAAATGATAGACTCCCCATAAATATTCAAATTTAATTTTTTTTCCATTACTCTTGTAATACAAATTTAGCATCATTTCAATTCCATATTGAGTAGTCCTGATATTATCCAAGAAAGGAACAACGTCTTTTTTGAAAAGGGAACGTTCGCCGGCAAGTAATTGTAATGGATTTAATTTTTTGTCAATTTTGTTTTCTGTTGGATGCCCGATAACCATATCTGCTTCTTTGTTCACAAGTGGAAGGATAAGTTGGTTAATGTGTTTTTCTTCAAAATTTAGAATATCAGCATCAATAAAAACTATTATTTCGCCAAATGATTTTTTAATCCCATCAACCATTGCATAAGATTTTCCTCGATTCTTTTCATATTCGATATAAGTAAATTTTGGATTCAAAAAAAACTGTTCTAAATTTTTAGCTGTTTTATCTGTGGAACCATCATTCACAGCAATTACTTCATCAATTATGATGCTGTTTAATGCTGTTTTTACAACTGCTGCTATTGTATTTTCTTCGTTATAGGCGGAGAATACAGCTGATATTTTCATGTCATTCAACATTTTTTTCCTTAATTCTATAGTTATAAATTAATCACTACTGTCCGACAAAAGTGTAAATTAATTATCTATTTGTAACTTTCTTTCAAGTATTTATCAATGCATTTCACTATGTCGCCAACTGTCTCAATTGTGTAAAAATCGTCAAAATCAATCGAAAGGCTAAATTTCTTCTCAATTTCAATCAAAAGTTCGATAATATCCAGTGAATCCGCCCCCAAATCTTTTTTCAAATTTGAATCATCACTAATTTTCGAACCATCAACTCCAATCAATGTTGCAATGATTTCAATTACAATGAGCTTTATTTCTGACATTTTTAACTTCTCATTTTTCAATTTTTATACCCTTTATTTATCTAATAAAAGGAAGAAAACAAATTTCATCTTCCAGTTACCTGTAAATACGTTGTTTTCTTTACCAAGTAATTTGCTTTTGCTTCCGTTAACTAATCTTGTGTTTGCTGCAGTAACGCTTGCACTTTCACAAATTTTATTTCTGGAAGGTTACCGTTTTTATACATAGGCAATAACCTTTTATAAGCATCTTCAGCCTGCTTCTGCGAAGCTAATGCTATCTCATAAGCATTTTTATATGTTTCACTATTCAGCACGGCAAGAAGCTGTCCCTTCTCTACAAAGTCACCTTCAGAAACAAGGACTTTGGCAACACTGCCAACAACTGAAAAACTTAAAGGGATTGATTCGGATTCTTCGATTGTTCCGCTGTAAGGAATTTCACTATTCCCTTGGATTTCTTTGACTTGAATGACTTCCACTAAATTCGTACTTTCATTTTTATCCAGTTTTTTCCCGGATGTGTCGCTACAAGCACTAAACGACAAGGACAGAACAGCAATCAATATTGTAGTGATTGTTTTTTCGATTCTTTTTTTCATATTTTTATTGTTATAATTAAACATAATTCGTTTTTTAGTCGGTATTAAGGAAAAAAAATATTATCTAATTTCGATTCCTCTGAATAGAACACTTAATAAAACTGTAAGTTTCGGTTCAATCTCTTCAAAGGAACTATCCATTGCCCAAAAATGCTCAAGTCCTTTTAGAGAAATTAGTATTGCAAAAGCAGTAATCTCAATATTTTCGATGTTAAATATTTTCTCTTGACATCCTTGTTTTAATATAGAAGATATAATTTTCAATTCATCATCATGATTTTGTTTCCGAATGTTTTCAACAAATTTTAAATTGCTTAAGTAATCATCTTTTAAAGCACTATAATAATTTTCTAATGTTTTTAAAAATTTGAATCGAGTTATTACATAGATTCTCAACTTTTCTTGTGGAGAATCTACAAACGAAATAGATTTTCTTATTTCATGTTTTAAAAAAAATTCTTCTTTTTTAATTACTTCCTCATATATTTCCTCTTTACTTTTGAAATAGTGATAAATTGTTCCTTTTGCTACTCGAGCAATTTTTGCAATTTCATCAACTGATGTTTTTTTCAACCCAAATCTTGCAAAGAGTTTTTGAGAAGTTCCAATAATCATATCTTTAGTTTTTGTCAAAATATTTTCTTTAAATTTTTAAACAAACCGACTAATATCGTTTCCAAGTACAAAATTAACAATAAATACGAACTTGACAAAGAAATAGTTTAAATTAATTTTTTTTTAAACTTTTAACAATAACTCTTTCATTCATACCAAGTTCACATGCAATTTTCTTGATTGGTATATCTTTAGCTTTTTCAAAAATAAATCTTTCAATCAATTATTGAAATATTTTTGCGTTTTCAATAAACACCGGATATGCCATCTGGAGAAATTTCTAATTACGGTTATTAGAAAATAGTAGTTATAAATAATTGATATACAACGTTTTAAAAATGCTATAATTATCTTATATTAACAATTTATTTTGTAAGAAAAACCTACTAAAGACTATGGATATAAAAATTGAATTTACAGATAAACAAATAATCAAATAAAAGAGTTGATTTTACATATATGAAAATAGTTTTTAGAAAGA